>JBFHER010000015.1:0-28028 GCA_041584055.1 Bacteroidales bacterium | reverse complement strand
GTTGTCAGGAAGATGTCTTTACATGCTGAATATTCCTTTTCATCTGCTCGTAGCCGGCCCGCATCAATGGTGTCCCTGCAAAAGTTTCAAAAAAAGTAACTTCATCCATGGTTTCCCAACTGTTATCATGCCAAACGGTGATCCCTTTTCTCGCATTAAAATCCGCTTCTGTTGTTGGTATGGCTTTGGCATTCCAAGGGCACACGTCCTGACAGATATCGCAGCCAAACACAAAATGATCTTTCTGCAGTAAACGCGATTGTTCCGGTGCCAGCTCCCCTTTTTTCTCAATGGTCAGGTACGAAATGCATTTTCGTGAATCCAGAATTCCGGGTCCTATGAGTGCACCTGTTGGGCAGGCATCTATGCATTTTCTGCAATTTCCACAGGAAGGAATGACTTCAACACCTTGGTCATCACCAAGATCCACATCGAGAATCAATTCACAGATAAAACAAAAAGATCCGATTTTCTTATTAATCAAACACGTATTTTTCCCAATAAAACCTAAACCGGCCTTTCTGGCGAGAGCCCTTTCAAGTACAGGAGCAGAATCAACAAAACCTCTGCCATTAATGCTATACTCCTGAGCCAGATGATTTAAAATTGATTTCAGCTGCGCCTTCAGTACCTTGTGGTAGTCTCTTCCATAGGCATATTTGGAAACACGGTAAGCCGTTTCGTTTTGTTCAACTTCCGGAAAATAGTTTTTCAAGAATACAACCACGCTTTTCGCACCAGAAACAAGCTCTGAAGGATTCAGTCGTTTCTCCTGATTTGCCGCCATATAATGCATGTCAGCCTGATATCCCTTATCAATCCAGTGCTGAAATTCCTTTGCATCTTCCTTTAGGTATTCAGCCGATGTAAAGCCCACTGCATCAAACCCATGACTCAGTGCACGTATTCTTAAATCGTTTTTCAACTCATCGGCCAGTGCCATTTATATATTATTTTTGATGGCCTCTCTCAGTTTTATTTCATCATCATATGCCCCCAACAGAGTGCCCTTTTTACTAATCAGGTAAGTGGACGGTAGTTTTTTAACGTTGTATTTCCAAAGGGCATCACTCCCTTCTCCTTCAAAATCACATACTGATATCCAGGTAATGCCGTCTTTTGTCATTGCATCTTCCCAAATCAACTTGCTTTTATCGGCTGAATACTGATAAATCTCCAGGCCCTGCGACCGGTACTTAGAATAAATACTTTTTAAAACCTTGTTCCATTGTCTGGACTTGGCATCTGCAGAAGCCCAATAATTCAACACCACCAATTTGCCTTTCAAATCTGTCAGTCGTCTATCCTTTCCGTTTACATCAGGCTTCACAATTTCCGGAATCCCTTCCGGGGCATCTTCAATCATTTGCCTTAGGATTTGAGTTTGTTTCTCGGCCATAACCTGTTTTACACTACTGAGCAAGGCTTTTGTTCTTGGGGCATCCGGGAAATAAACTGAAAGCACGTTGGCGACAGCTTTGTAATATTTAGAATCTTCCTGGGAATAAGGATCATACAGCAGGTAGTCATCTGTGATGCGCTGATATAAAAGGTAATATGCATAGAAGGACTTTGACTCCGTCACAATCTCTTTGGCCCATCCATTCTTAAACGCATTTAAACGGACCGTCATGCCATCCACCAGTTCTTTTCTTTTTTCGGCATCAGCAGATTCATACTGCGACCGATAATTAATAAAGTCAGCCCTTAATTGTGCCATTTCTTTGTTAAAATCCTGAATGCGTTGACTGTATTTATTATCTGTTATCCTTGCTTCATCAACAAAATTATCAAATGTGGTTTCAACAACAATTTGTTGTCCTGAATCAGACAAAAGGGTAATGGAACCGCCCTCTTTCAGGTTTAAAAAATAGAATTCAGGATAAGCAGGGATCTCACTTTTAAATTTAAAGGTTCCTTTGGGTGATAGGACCAGAGAATCAATTAAAATAACCTTTTGATTCACCATTTTCTTTAAATACAAAGTTTCCTTTTTGGCACCCACAACCGTTCCTTTAATTACAAGTTGATCTTTATCAACTGTACAAGCCACAAACAACAGGGCCAAAACGTAAATAGCAGCGTGTTTTAATTTCATAATTTTCGAATAATTCAACAATAAAGCATACAAATATAATAGTTTTAAGCTGACAGATGTCATTTATCCAAATTCATTACAAATAGCAGAATACACTATCGATTCAACAGTTTTTCATCTCTCCGATTTACATATTTTAACTATATTCGCGAATTCACAGCAAATATGTCTAATTTAACTAAATATTTATGAATAATTTTTTCTGGATTATCCCAACATCAGCTGCGGTTGCACTGGTGTTTGCGTGGTTCTTCTTTAAGAACATGATGAAGAGTTCTGAAGGAACGCCCAAAATGATTGAAATTGCCCAGCATGTACGTGATGGTGCAATGGCCTATTTAACCCGTCAGTACAAAGTGGTAGGCCTGGTGTTTGTAATCTTATTAATTCTTTTAACTGCCCTGGCTTACATGGGAGTGCAAAACCCATTTGTGCCTGTGGCATTCCTGACAGGAGGTTTCTTCTCCGGATTATGTGGATTCCTTGGGATGAAGACCGCTACATTTGCGTCGGCCAGGACTGCACACGGTGCATCAAAATCGCTTAATCAGGGATTAAAAGTTGCATTTCGAAGTGGTGCTGTCATGGGATTGGTGGTCGTAGGCTTTGGCTTGCTCGACATTGCAGCATGGTACATGTTATTAACAAAAGTTGTTTACACAACGGCGCACATGCAGGAAGGGCTTCATTTTCTGGGCTTAACACTTGTGAAACCAGGAATGGCCGAATCGCATAAATTGGTAGAAATCACTGCAACCATGCTAACATTTGGGATGGGTGCATCAACACAGGCCTTGTTTGCTCGTGTTGGAGGTGGTATTTATACAAAAGCAGCGGATGTAGGTGCTGACCTTGTAGGAAAAGTTGAAGCCGGGATTCCGGAAGATGATCCACGAAATCCTGCAACCATTGCAGATAATGTTGGTGATAACGTAGGTGATGTTGCAGGAATGGGCGCCGACCTTTATGAATCCTATTGCGGATCTATCCTGGCAACTGCCGCACTTGGTGCTGCACTTTCAACAAATGCAGAAATACAATCCACAAAAGTTATAGCTCCTATGATTGTTGCAGCACTTGGGATTATTTTATCCATTGTGGGGATCTTTATGGTACGTACAAAAGAAGATGCGAATGCAAAAAGCCTTTTGAATTCATTGTTGATTGGAACCGGTGGCAGTTCTATTCTGATTCTTGCTGCAATCGCAGGTATGGCTGCGGCAGACTGGATCTCATGGGGTATCTTTGGTTCTGTTGTTGCGGGTCTGGTAGCAGGCGTTGTGATTGGTCAGGGAACTGAATATTTTACTTCTGATGGGTACAAACCAACAAAAGGAATTGCCAGTCAGGCCCAACAAGGCCCCGCAACCTTAATTATTGATGGTATAGCAACAGGCATGTATTCTACATGGATTCCGGTTGTTACAATTGTACTTGGTATCATTGGTGCTTTCGGTTTTGCAGGTGGATTTGAAAACTTTGCAGAAGGGGTTTATGGCATTGGCTTTGCTGCTGTTGGTATGTTATCCACTCTGGGCATTACACTGGCCACAGATGCATTTGGACCCATTGCAGACAATGCTGGAGGAAATGCAGAAATGGCTGAATTACCAGCAGAAGTACGTGAAAGAACAGATGCACTTGACATGCTGGGAAACACTACAGCAGCTACCGGAAAAGGGTTCGCTATTGGCTCTGCGGCACTCACCGCAATGGCATTGCTTGCAGCTTATATGGAAGAAATTAAAATATGGTTGAATCATCAACTTCACGATGGACTTGAAATTGCACAGAATGGCATTCAGTTTGTTCTTGCCACTACCGGACAAGCGCAGGAAGGTTTTAGAGAAGTGGTGATCACATCTGCTTCATTGGAAGACTTCTCAACATTTTACAACCTTTCTATTTTCAACCCTCTTTTACTCTCTGGTTTATTCCTTGGTGCAATGATGTCGTTTGTATTTTGTGCCATGACAATGAAGGCCGTGGGCCGTGCAGCAGGTGCAATGGTGGATGAAGTAAGGCGTCAGTTCAAGGAAATCCCTGGAATTCTTGAAGGAACAGGAAAACCTGAATATGCAAAATGTGTTGAGATTTCAACAAAGGGAGCTCAGCGAGAAATGCTGGTACCCTCACTGATTGCAATCATCGTTCCCATTGTTGTCGGTCTTGTTTTAGGAGTTGCCGGTGTTGTGGGTTTATTAATGGGTGGTTTAACAACAGGGTTTACTCTGGCAGTTATGTTGAACAACTCGGGAGGAGCATGGGATAACGCTAAGAAATACATTGAAAAAGGAAATTTTGGTGGAAAAGGAAGTGATGCGCATGCTGCCGGTGTTATTGGTGACACAGTTGGAGATCCTTTTAAAGACACCTCTGGTCCTTCGTTGAACATTTTGATCAAACTCATGACCATGGTTTCTGTTGTTATGTCTGGATTAACAGTGGTTTACGCTTTAATGTAATCCTTTATTACAATACGATTGAGAGGGGGCCCTGGCTCCCTCTTTTTATTTGCACCTGCTTTCTTTTATCTCTTGTATTCATTATATTTGTTCTTTATCGATAACAACTGAAACATTCAATATGAATAAGCTCATTTCACTGCTAACCGCACTTTTCTGCATTTTTAATTCAAATGTTTCTTCCCAGGATAAAAATTATACCGAAGTCCCATTCATCTTAAGTCAGACAGGACAGTTGTTGGTTGAAGCAAGGGTTGGGAATCACACCACCCCTACCTATTTTCTCATTGAAGTCTCCGGTAAAAATCTGCTTCGTTCAGACCAGCCCGCGGTACTTGAAAAATATGGTCTGGATACCATGAGTCAGTCCTATGTTCTCAATGACATTAAAATTGGTGATTTTTCAATAAAAAAAACACGTTTTGGAAAAAGCAACAAGCTTCATAAAAGAGGTGAGATCTCGTTCCCTCCACCGGTAATTGGCACCCTCGGTCCAACATTTTTCAAAAAATTAGCCATTCAGTTTGATTTTAAAATTATGAAGTTGCGAATCGCTGATTCAGTGGACAAGCTCCCAATTCCTAAAGATGCCTACCGGGTAATGTACAGATCAAGTTTCATAAACAAGAGCGTTGCGCTGAATCTGGATACAAGACGTTTTGGCGAAAGGGAATTCATTGTCAGTACCCGTTCCCCTCTTGGAATTCACCTTTTTCAATCCCAATTGTCCCCTGGTCTCCTTTCACAATATTCAAATGAAATAATACCTTACAAGTTCAGTCTCAATGGGGAAGAGGATTTTTTGTTCAGTGCATATGAAACACCTGAGATTTTTGTTGAACATGAGCTGATTCTCAAAAATCAGGAAATCTGGCTTTCCGATTACATGGAAAACTCCATCGGCTTAGGTTTTCTTATGAATTTTGTATTTACAATTGATTATAAAAATCAAATGTTGTATTTCGAACCCAGCAACGAAGCAGGGAAAAATAGTATGTCTAAGTAAAAACGCGTTTTACGTTTTATTCAGAACGGGATTTGAGAATATCTCCAACATCTCAATGCACCTTTATTGAGGCATGTTTTTTCCATGTCAAACAAGTAAAAACATGAAGCAAGCAAAATCAAAACGGATTCTGATCCTGTATATTACATGTGCTATATCGGCATGCTTCGCACCACCTGTCACGCCAGCGAACAAAGATGTTTTCACCAGCAATAAGGAGATATTAAATGATGAAAAGAATGTATATGCTACGACCGAAATTCAACCCTGCAGCATCCTTCTCGATGAGGGCACGAATAAAAACACATCTGAGCTTGAATTGCATCCAGTAAAAGCAAATACGATTAAGAAAAACGAAATCATCACATTTATGACCCATGGAGGTTGGTGCTGGTATCAGGATCCCCGGGCAATTATCAGCAATGGTAAAATTGTGATTGGGGGATTGGATGGGATGAGTGGTGATGTAAACATTGGTGTTTTCGACTTAAAAACAGAAAGAGCAGTTGGTCAGACATGCTTGCATAAAGCACTTCAGGCTGACGATCACAATGCGCCGGCACTCTATGCCCGACCGGATGGAAGCATACTGGCCGTCTGGGCAAAGCATGGCAACGAAAAACATCATTATTATGCAATCTCCTCTCCGGATGATTACCTAAAATGGGAAAATCGAATGGAACATCACCATGTTTATAATGACAAACGCGGTGTAACGTATATGAACCTCTATTACATGAAAGACGAAGCGTTGTTGTATAATTTCTATCGGGACGGGGAAACCTTCAACCCTTCCTTCATTACCTCTTCGGACCATGGAAAAACATGGGGACACAGAACGCACTTTGTTGCAAATGATGTAGAAGGCCGACAGCGCCCTTATGTACGATATGCTCAGGTTAACGAAAGCACCGTAGGAATTTCCTACACAGATGCCCATCCAAGGGATTACGGAAATAGTCTTTATTATGTTGCGTACAAAAACAAGGCCTTTTACAAAGTGGATGGCACAAAAATAAAAGACCTAAGTGAAGGGCCTTTGCACACTTCAGAGGGTGAAAAGATTTATATCGGAAGTGAAACCAAAACAAAACCGCAGGGTTTTGAAAGTGTCCCCAACTCAGCCTGGAGTTGTGCTGCAGCCACAGACGCAGACGGCCATCCTCATCAGGGCTATACCGTGTATCTTAACGATCAGGATCACCGCTTTCGCATTGCATCCTGGGATGGCAAAAAATGGAACGATCGTGAGGTTGCCTATGCTGGAAAATGTCTTTATACAAGAGAAAGTTCCTACACAGGATTAATGGCATTTGATCCAACAGATCCAACAAAGGTATACATTTCATCCGATGTAAATCCGGGCACAGGAGAAGACCAAGGTGGGATGCACGAAATTTACAGTGCAACAATTGGTCCGGATGATGACATGACGACCATCGAATGGAAAGCCATCACCATCAACTCAAAGCACAGAAATATTCGTCCCATTGTTGTTGCCGGAGATGGTTACAAAGTCCTCTTGTGGCTGAATGGCCCATGGGATACTTACGTCAGGTATAATGTGGATGTTCCGGGCATCATTCTGGAACGGCCAAATGAATGACCCATTAAAAGAAAGAAGGGAGCACAGTCTGTTTGTTTTGATTAAGAATTGTATTTTTGCTATGAATGCTGCAGTTCTGAAATCAGGGCTTCGGACTCGAAACGAAAAAAATATTCACTGTCCCTGCCAAAGGCAATGAAACGTAAAACATTCATTTTTCTCAATGATTGAACCGGCTAAAAGAAATACAATGAAATCATTCAAATGGCCATTGCTGATTGCGGTCCTGATTATTGCTGCGTCCTGCGTCCATCACAAAAACAAATCTGATGCTTTGCACCAAAAACGAGTGCTCATCCTTGGGAACAGCATTACCCAGGATGGTGCCTATGTGGACTATCTGGAGTACTACCTTCGCAAACAGTATCCCAAACGTGCATTGGACATTATCAGCATCGGCTTGTCAAGCGAAACCGTGAACGGTGCTTCAGAGGAAGCACATCCCTTTCCCCGTCCCTGTATTCATGACCGGTTGGATTCTGCACTTCACCTCATCAAACCGGATTTGGTTTTGGTCTGTTATGGGATGAATGATGGCATATTTTCCAATCCTGACAAAGGGCGATTCACCGCCTATAAAAAGGGAATTATTAAACTCACCACGAAAGTTAAAGCGGCAGGATCTGATCTCATTCTACTTACCCCCACACTTTTTGATCCGGACCCCATAAAAGATCGCGTTTCACTGGAAGGTGAGGTGCACAGTTACCGACGGCCATATCATAACTACAACGAGGTGCTGGATACATTCACCGACTGGTTACTGTCATTGGAAGATGAAGGCATCCAAATCATTGATCTGCACAACTACCTTCGTCCCATTTTGCGAAAGGCAAAAGAACTTAAGTCAGATTCCACCTTTATTCCCGATGGCATCCATCCCAATGCAGCCGGGCACTTCCTCATGGCAAAAAAAATATTACTTGACCTTTATCCTGAAATTTCAATGGGCGACCCCTATCCTACTGTCCTTACGTTAAATTCAGATCCTCTTTTTATGCTTGTAAGAGAACGCAGAAAATTAAGATCGGATGGATGGTTGAAATATGTTGGTTACACAAGAGGACAAACGGTAAAATCAAATGAGATTGAGATCACAGAAAGCAGCATCAATGACATGGATGCAAGAATCAAAAAAACAAATACTTTAAAATAAATCCAAAGGAAGATTCTATGAAACAGATTTTAATTTCAATCATTCTGGCACTTTTGCTGGGATCATGCACATCTGAGAAAAAAGCCCAGAAACCAAACATTCTTTTAATTTGCATTGATGATCTGCGTCCGGAACTGAATTGCTTCGATGCAGCTTACATCCAATCGCCCAACATTGATCAACTGGCCAAACAAGGCATGGCATTTCGAAATCATTATGTGAATGCGCCCAGCTGCGGGCCATCCCGATACACTTTACTCACAGGCCAGTATGGCCCGGCCGGCAACAGTGCCTTGTTTTTACGATCTGCGGCCTATACCAGGAATTCAGAAGCTGTTCAACCAAGCATGCCGGAATATTTCAGAAACAATGGTTACACAACCGTTTCAGTTGGAAAAGTTTCTCATCATCCCGGCGGGAGAGGTGGCAATGACTGGAACGACAGCACAAGCATTGAAATCCCTCTGGCCTGGGATCGGCATTTGATGCCTGTTGGCGAATGGGAACATCCTCGCGGTGCAATGCATGGACTGGCCCATGGCGAAATTCGTAAGGATAGCAAAGAAATGGATGTATTCCAGAGCGCAGAAGGGGCGGATGACATTTACCCTGATGGATTGATTGCCAGAGAAGGAATCAAACAGCTGCACGCATTGGCGCAATCGGATCAACCCTTTTTTCTGGCCATTGGCTTGATAAAACCGCACCTGCCATTTGGTGCACCTGCCCAATATATGACGCCTTATAAAAACATTCAGCTCCCTCCTATTCAACATCCTGAAAAACCGCAAGGTCAAACAACATGGCATGACTCAGGAGAATTTATGCGTTACAATCGCTGGGGAAAAGACCCCAGGGAGGATGCTGACTTTGCAGAAGAAGTAAGAAAACATTATGCCGCCTGTGTCACCTATGCCGACATGCATGTCGGGAAAATTCTGGCGGAGTTAAAAGCAAGCGGAGCTGATAAAAACACCATCATTGTTTTATGGGGAGACCATGGCTGGCACCTGGGGGAGCATGCCATCTGGGGAAAACACAGTCTTTTCGAAGAAGCCCTGCATTCGCCTCTGATTGTTTATTTTCCAGGCATGATGCAAAGTGGAAAAGAAACCACTTCTGTGGTGGAAACACTTGACATATTTCCAACATTATGTGACTTAAGCGGACTTGAAAAACCCTCTTATGCAAAGGGAATCTCCTTAAAGCCAATCCTTGAAGATCCATTTTCAGAAGGACACACTGCATTGGGTTATAGTAACGGCAACAGCACCATCCGAACAGCAAGTCATCGATTGACCCTCCATCAGAACGGATTTGTAGAATTGTATGATCACGAGACAATGCAGGGTGAGACCGAAAATATCGCAGATGAAAAACCTGAGCTGGTGGATGAACTTAAATCACAATTGACTGCTAAACTAAATATGCAGCAGCAATATAAACAGGATTGAAGCATTACGAATCAGCTTAAAAACCAAATCATGCATAGAACGATTTTAAGTGCCGCACTTTTAATAACGCTGCTCACATTAAAAGCCAACACGCAACCCAATATCATCTGGCTCATGGCAGAAGACATCAGCTTAGACCTTGAATGCTACGGAATGAAAGCTGTTAAAACACCATACCTGAATAAATTAGCAAGTGACGGGGTGCGATTCGATAATTGCTTTGTTACCAATCCAATCTGTTCTCCCAGTCGATCGGCGATGATGACCGGTGTACATCAGCTAAAGATCAATGCGCATAACCATCGAAGCAACCGTAACATCCCATTGGACAGTCGGTTTAAACCATTCACTTACTGGTTGAGAAATGCGGGATACACCTGCATCCTGGGTCACCATGGTGTACTGTATAAGGGCCGTAAAATTGATGTGAATTTTAAATCCAAAGCCCTTGGGGAGTGGGATGGAGAAACCCAGTTCGGACTCTTCGATAAACTGGACACCTTTGAAGTAGAAGACCAACCATTTTTCGCTCAGATACAATTGGATGTCACCCACCGCGGTGACTGGTGGAACGATGTACGTAAACAATCCGCTCACCCGGTGAACCCTGATGAGGTGGAATTGCCGGACTATATGGCAGATCATCCGCTTATTCGTGAAGACTGGGCAAAATACCTTGATCAGATTGAATATGCCGACAATGAGGTTGGTATGATCCTGAAGGAACTCGAAGAAAAGGGCATGGCTGACAACACCATCATTGTATTTATTGGCGACAACGGGCGCTGTAACGTTCGTGGGAAAGGCTATCTACATGATTCTGGCCTGCGCATTCCGCTCATCGTTTATAACCCAAATGGTGTCGCAGGGGAAGGTGTAAGAAAAGACGTGATAAGTGCAACAGATATCACCGCGACCATTCTTGATTGGGCCGGTATTGCGATTCCGGATTACATGACCGGGGAAGCCATATTTAGTAAAACATTCCATAGAGACTATGCGTATGGCGCGCGAGACCTATGGGACGAAGTGGAAGAAAAAATGCGCTCACTAAGCGGCAAAAAGTGGAAATACATTCGCAACGACAAGCCAAACCTGCCCTGGGATGCACATCAGGCTTACCTGGAGTTTTATCGCCCTGCAGTTCACATCATGCGACAGCTGCATGCCGATAACAAATTAACCGACGCTCAGGCTTTCTTCTTTCAGGCAAAGAAACCACTTGAAGAGCTTTACGATCTTGAAAGCGACCCTCAGGAATTGGTGAATCTGGCCGGAGATCCAGCTTATGCAAGTGTACTGGAAAAACTACGCAAACAAACCCTGCTATACGATGCGGAGATGATGCCTGTCAGCCCAATTTTTGAGCCTGTTCATCCAGTCTCAGTTGATGTGCTCGAATATGTTATCAGCAAGCAACCAGAGGCATATCAGCAAATGAAAAATGGCGTTGAGGTGGGATTCTCAAAGTACCTTGGCGAATATAAAAAGTCACTTAAAGATAAGAATTAAGCTTTGTAAATTGATGCACATTCTGTTTCCATCTGGACGTTTTATCGTTTATCTCTTTTCTTTAATTTTAATACAACATGCGTTTGTTTTGTAGGCACACGGAGATCAGAACGACAATGAGCCATGCATTAATCGAATGAAATCAGATCGATACTTTGCTGAATTTTTGGAATAAATTTTTCGTCAAGGGTGTAAGCGCTAATCTTAATATCTAAGCTTTTTCCATCCTGTCCAACAACATCAATCTTAATTTCACGATTTGAAACGATCCAGGGGATATTAAACAAATGAAATCTAAGTTTTTTCTTAATGCCCTCAATTTCTTTATTCAGGGGAGCAGTTATTCTAAGGGTACATTTTTTATAATCCTCAATGTTAGAGCGAATCGCAAGAATACTGTCTGATAGTTTGCTATACGGATATTCAACGATCTCACCACTTTCCAATTGCAGATGAATTCGGGTGTTTTTCATTTTAACCACTTCACCTGAAACATCAGCCACTTTTATGAGTTGACCGATCACATTTCCTTTTTGCACTTTAAACATTGTTCCGTGTACAAAATCTTTAACATAGTTCCATGTGGCAAGAAGGAGCAGGCCTGAGATGAAAATGGTTACCAGTGGATTAATTATTGCCAGTAAGTAAATGCTGTATAAAAAGAAGAAAATCCATACAAAATTTATTGCCACAGGAACAATGATTGAAAGCAGATTTTCTTGAGTTTCCTTTTTAACATACTTACTTATGAGAAAATTAATGGCCCGATGTAAAACAAAAATAAAAACAGCCAGCATGATAAGGCCCACAAACTTGTTGTATGAAATTTGATTGAAATGTAACATATCAAGACTTTTTAGCTAAATATTTTATGAGATAAGGCAAAATATAAGGTGAAACACTTAAACAGTTGGTGGTCGTTTTCACAAGCAAGCCTGCACGTATCAGACTTTGCAAGGTCGTCTCAATATCCAATTCATTTTCGGATTGATACACCTCTTTTAAACGCTTTGCCGTTATCTTTTTATGCATCAAAACCTGGGTGAGCATATTTTCCCATTCAGGATTTTTAATCGAAGGAAGAGAATAGTTTTCAAAATTTGAAAAATAGATATCGTTCTTTTCTATTTTGGATATATTTCCAATCCACATGTGTAGGGCCATTCCAATACTTCCTTCGGTTTGGATTGTAATCTTTCTAAACAACTCATTTTTCTCACGCGCCCCCAATTTATTTTCTTCCTTATCGTGCCAAATGAACTTCATCCCTCCACTCTTATGCCGATTCATAATGACATTCTTAATTTCAGAAATTGGCAATGATGATGTAATAATTGTTGCCAGCAAGCGCTCGTCAATGGCTAAATACTGGCGAATATGCTCATAGAAAAAAATATTACAATCAAGTACAAACAAATGTGTCCCTCCAAATTGCCTCATCAGATTAATAATTTCCTGCAAATAACGGGTTCCTGACTCACTTCTGGTCCACCACAATTCAAGATCTTCAAAATAAATTGTTGATTTTTTCTTCACCTGTTTTAAAATAGCATGCGCATCCCCATCAAATCCTGTTGCATTTGCCAGGGCATTATTAAGCATTTCCGGGCCGCTTAAATTCCCCTGTTCTGGTGCGGGAATAGAAATGACATTTCTTGGACAATACAAATTGATGGCATTTTGTATTAAATAAGTTTTACCGGACAATGGATATCCTGTTAATAATATGGCGCCACTTTTGCCTCCATTAAAACGATCCACAGCCTTTTTAAAAGCAAGTAACTCAGTTTTTCTATTTTCTAGAAATTCAGTTTGTGGTGTATGTTTCCCGGTAAACAATTGATTATAATAAAACGGAAGTTGCTTTTCGGTTTTCTTATTTAGACTGACCAGTTCACTAAAATCGGAGAATTTAGAATGCGGATTTTGAAGTGATTTGGTTCTGTATTGAAATTTTGAATCTGCCACCTTATCGATGGATTTCACATCAAATGCATACAGCCGATTTACCCATTTTTCAATCTGATTTTTAACCTGATCAGAAATCTTGTTTTTATTAATCTGTTGAAATGAAATTCCAATTCCATCTGCTTTTTCAGCGATGGATTCCAATCTCAGAATAATTTGTAACGATTCTAACAATTCATTTACTTCGACGCCCTGTTTTACTCTTAACTTTTCGATGTTCCTGGCAGATTCATCAAGTTGATCACTCAGTTTTTTAAAAATTAATTTCCTGTTTTTCTCGTCACCTGATTTGCTTGACAGGTCATATTTCAAAAGATCCAGCGCATTCTCAATTTTCGAAATTTCTGTTCTTCCTTCGTTAATATTTTCCTGAAACACATCCTTAAGCAGCGCTATAACTTCATTTTCAATGACACTTTTTGCAATCCGGTCAGCGTTTATAACCGAAGGTGCAATGTTTACCTGACTTTGGTCAAATTGATGAAGATCATCATGTGAGATAACGTTTGTTGCATCATCAATCAAAGCAATATTGCTTTCTATACTCGATTGAATTTCTTTGAATGCAAGTTCCAAATTAAACTGGTTCGCATTTTTGTACAGTTTTTTCTTAATTAGATTGATCTCTTCAATCGTATATGACTCCAATTTAGGGCTGCATTTCTTAATTTCTTTAAGGGTGCTGCTCAATAGTTCTTTTTCTATGGTTTTAGCTGCAAAAGTGATGCTTTTAGACGTTTTTACTTCCAGGGATCGCAACTGAATACTCAGTAATAACTGGTTTGTAAGTAATTGCGTATTACCCAACCAGATTTGAGAATACATTCCCATTAATTTTACGGCTTCTTTTCTTTTGCTCCTGGATAGTTTTCCGTTTTTAATTATATCGGCAGAGTTACTTTCCAATGCATCAGAGGCAACACTTGCTGCGTTGCACAATTCACGTGAGATTACATTTAATTGATTAAAAAAACCATTTCCCAATGAAGCGTACATCGTCTCTAACTCATTTTCAATCACACTTATCTTTAACGGTTTAGAAGCATCAAAATCCACAATCCATTGGATCAATCTTTCATTGATCAACTTTGTAGAACTTCCTATGAACAATAGTTGTTGAGATAAATTCTTTAAATATAAGTTGGTATAATAACCTTTTATGCTTTTTTGAAATTGTATATTTTCTTCATTTTTCCGTTGCAAGCGTTTTTTCGTTTTGCGTAATTCCTCTGAATCACTTTCACTAAACTTTAAATCCTGAGCATCATAGATTCGATGAATCAGATTTGGTGATTCGTTTATTAACTTATAAGAGTTGCTGAGAAGAAGATTCACTTCTCCTTTAATACGATCACAAACAGGCTGAAAGCGTTGATTGCTTAGTAAATCCTCGATCAAACTTTGTTTAAGTTCTAAAAACGCCCCTGCCGATTTATCTGCATTTTGTTCATACTGCTCTTTTAACAAGCTCAGCAATGATTTATAGACATCTGCCAAAGCAGTATAAATTTTCGAAGAAAACAGCTGATTTAATTCTGTAAAATGCCTATCAATTTGTTGTACTGCCTCATCCAAAGGATTAAATCCGGAAAACCTGATTGCTTCAATTGGATCCGGTTTTAATACCAGCAACTCACTATCTTGTTGATAGAAATTCTCCGTTTTAAGCAATTCCTGTGTATTTGCAGTAAAACTATTGGAGGCGCTAACCAACAGGGTGGTGGCATTTTCGCTAAGAAAATCATTTGTTTCCTGCACAAAGTGAGCCTCCTCTCCATTTTGCATTTCCGGAATCTCTACAATAATCAGATCTGCCTCAGTTGAGTGTGCCCTCACCACTTCATAAAAGGACTTTTGTTCCACCTCATTGTTAATAATTTGAAATGGGAAATCGATGCGCAGTGATGCGAACTGTTTTAAGATAAGGGATTCAATTGTTTTTTTCTGATGATGGGTATTAAGGTACAGAATTCTTATTTCAGCATCGCCCCACTCATTCGAGGTTAAAATGCGCTTTGCAATTTGAATTGTAAGTTCGCTTACGTTGTTAATATTATTCCACCAAATATCTATTTTCCGATATGAACCAAAACCTTTTTTCTTATCATAATCCAGATATAGAATATTATAATCCAGTTCGTTTAATTTTTTATTCATATTGGCAAACCATATTGGGTCTTTGGTATTTCTTGCCCATCCCATCAATACAGTATTTGGCTCAATGCCAGAAAAGCCGTACGTGCTTGCAATGGCTTCAATCCCCTTAAACAAACTATTGCATTCCTGTTTGCGATGAAACACAATGTCATCTTTGAGGTTATCCTGATCCAGGGCCTGTTCCCGTTTTGGGAACAATGTTTTCGCCGTTGAATTTTCGATTAAATCAAAATTAGATATCATACCACCTTTTCCGGCAATTGCTTTGCTAATATCTATTAAGTGTGGTCGCGCATCAGTCCCCCCACTGAAAAGTAAAATATTGGGTTCCCAAAGACGTTTATTCTTAGGTTTTTTATCCAGATTTTTAAGTCCCATTTTCACAACAGATGACCAGACACTTGACCACACGTCTCCTGAACTTAAGACCAATTGTTTTCTTGTTAGATAAATAAAAACTGCCGCAATAATAACAATTGAAGCCAGGGTCGCTACAACATTCAATTGTATCATCAATAAAAAGATGGTTACCACCCCGATGAGAGGAATAATAATATTAATCTTGAATTTTGGTCTAAAATCAGGACTCGCCCATTTTTCTAAAAAGCAGGATAAATTAATTACCAGATAGGCCGCCATATAAAACATCGCCACCACGCCGGCAATTACATTTAATTCGCCAATTAAAATTCCTAATTCAGCTAAAACAAAGGTAAACACCAGCGCATTTCGTGGTTCATTGTTTTTACCAACACCTTTTCCGAAAATACGTGGTGTAATGCGATCCAAAGACATGGATTGAAGAATTCTGGGTCCTCCTAAAATGCCACCTAAGGCCGATGACAAGGTGGCGCCCCAGATGCCTGCAATCACAAGAGAGGGTATCCAGCTGAATTCGACCAGTGCATTGTTGTTTTGAATAAGCTCGGCCCCAGGAATCTTGAAATAGATAAAAACAGATAAGCCGGAATAAATTATTAACCCGGTAAAAATTGCGAGCAGCGTTCCCCAGGGAATTGATTTTTCGGGATTTTTTAAATCCCCTGACATGGCCACACCAGCAGTGAAACCTGTTACTGCCGGAAAAAATATACCAAAAATGACCGCAAAGCCCGGAACATTGTCCAGATCCACTTCTGAAAAATCAAATCCTTTACCTTCGGAGGTCCCAAAGAATATAGAAATCAGGGAAAGGACGATCGCGGTTAAAATAATGTACTGGGTTTTGATTGCAAAACTGGTGCTGATATAGGCAATGGTAACAATCGCAAGCAAAGATACAGAACCTACAATCCGAAGGTGATTGGTGGTAATCTCTTCAATATGAAGCCAATCTTTGGCCACCATTAAAAGACTTTCACTAAATCCAATCAGATACAGTGATATACTCAATGCAGTTGCAGCAAAAAGGGTGAGTCCAATGGCACCTCCAAATGGGAATCCTAAGCTACGTGACAAGATGTAGTATATTCCTCCAGACTTTATTTTTTTATCCGTGGCGATGGATGAAATACTCAAGCCCGTAGAAATCGATACGATATGCGCTAAGAAAATAATTCCGAGAACCAGTGTTAACGTTCCGGCATTTCCAACAACCCATCCCATACGCAGGTACATAATTACACCAAGTATGGTTAATATCGATGGCGTGAATACGCCTCCAAATGTTCCAAATTTCTTCATGATTGTGTTCCGATTATTTCCAAAATAGTATGTTCAATCAAATATTTAACCGCAATATAACCCGTCATCTCCAGCTTTACAATTTCAGGTATGAAAATCGGATTATTTGTTGAATAATCAATGCAAAAGCCAAATAATTCAATCCGAATTAGAAATACCTGATATCAATGAAAATAGAATCACACAAAAACACGGTCAGTTGCATCAAAGTTAGCCTGAAAGAACTGCAATGAAAATGCCCATGATTACCTAAAAACATACATCATCAATAAATACAACAACATATTTATTAAAAAAACATCAGGCAGCACAAAACCTGTGATCAGCTTATGCCTGTGCAAAGGATTCAATTTTAATATTAACTGAAAAGCAGCACAAATTCAACGCTCCTTAATTTCAAAGAATGAACGTACAAAAGTTTTTACTATCTTGTAACATTAAACCAGATACAACACTTGTATTGATATATGAATGACGCTTTTAGATACATTACACCCATTACCTATGGCTTGATCGTGGCAATCTGGGTGTATGTGTTTGTTTTTTATCTCCAAAAAATAAAATACTACAAAACGCAAGACAAACTGCTGAATCTTTTATTGTTTATTTTATTAGTTGATGCGTTTAGAACAATATTTGAGGGCGTTTATTTTGGTTTAAGGCACGCGTCTCAGGATGGATTCATTTCCATCAACATTTTTAACACCCTTACCGAACCCCAATATGTTTTTTTACCGAAATTTATAACATTCATTACAGGCTTGCTTGTTCTGATCATTGTATTGTACAGGTGGTTGCCCGCGGAAGTAAAGCAAAAGATGGCTATTAAAGAATTAATAAACAAGAAGAACTCCGAGTTATTACAAAAAAACCAGGAACTTGTTAAAGCAAAAGAAAGAGCTGAAAAAAGTGATAAATTAAAAACAGAATTCCTCAATAACATGTCACACGAAATCCGGACACCGATGAATGGTATCATCGGATTTTCTCAGTTATTAAACGACCCGGATGTTTCTTGTGAGGAAAGATTGGATTATTCAATGCTGGTACAAAACAGCAGCCATCAATTACTGAAAATTATTGATGACATACTTGAAATATCGAACCTTGAAACCAAACAGGAAAAACCAAACGAGAATCAATTCTGTCTGAACGATTTGTTGATGGAACTGTACTCTGTTTTTAATGAAAAAACACAGCACACAGACACAACCTTAACACTTAAGAAAGCATTGAAAGATGACGAAAGTAACATCATCACGGATAAAACAAAGCTACATAAGATATTAAGTAATCTACTCGAAAATGCATTTCAGTACACAAGCAATGGAACCATTGAAATAGGCTATTATATTGAGATTAATAACCTTGTGTTTTATGTTAAAGATTCAGGCATCGGAATTGCACCGGAAAACCATGAAGTTATTTTTGAACGCTTTTCACAGGAGTACAAAGAAATATCCTTTGAATTTGGTGGTCTGGGCCTTGGCCTTGCCATATCAAAAGAGAACGCAAAATTGTTGGGAGGTGATATTACTCTGGAATCAGAAAAAGGGAAAGGATCAACTTTTTACCTTACCATTCCTTACAAGTCATCCGTAAACTTAGAAAACAAAACGTCTGATTTAAAATCAGACACAAGAACAAAAGAAATTTCCACTGTACTTATTGCGGAAGATGAAGACGTCAACTTCCTGTATCTTGAAGCGCTGTTAAAGAGAAAAGAAGGAATGAGCTACCACATTCTTCGCGCAAAGAATGGACAAGAAGCGATTGATATCTGTATGGCCAATATTAACATAGATCTTGTTTTAATGGATATCAAGATGCCGGTGATGAACGGACACCAAGCAACAGAAAAAATAAAATCATTGTTCCCGGATTTACCCGTTATTGCGCAAACTGCATATTCTACTGAACATGACAAATCATTGGCCTTACAACATGGCTGTGATGATTTTATAACAAAGCCTCTGGACAAAGAAAAGTTGTTCGCCTTGATTAACAAATATATTCTCACAACGCAATCCCGGGGAAAGAACGCGTCGAAGGCTAACCAATCATTTTCAAATTAATTTCTGATATTTAAGCGAGACTGTAAATTAAACGCTTTGATTGCCTTACAATCGGGGCGGTTTAAATGTTTTTAGGAATTGTAAAGGAGATGGTACAGCCTTTCCCTTCTTCACTTTCTGCCCATATCTTTCCCTTATGGCTATCAATAAATTCTTTGCATAAAGCTAAGCCCATACCGGTACCCTTTTCTTTCGCAGTTCCTTCCCTTCTAAAATCAAGATCAATGCGAAAAAGTTGGTCAACAACTGACGCGGGGACACCCATCCCATTGTCAATTATTTGAAAATGTATTGCTTTGCCGGTCTCTTTGACATTGATATATATTTTCCCCTTAGCAAAAGAAAACTTTATCGCATTTGAAACGAGATTGCGCACCACAGTACTCAACATATTTCTATCCGCGCGCATAACTATATTTTCCGGCATAAAAGTTAGTAGCAATGCTATTTCCTTCTTTTCCGCCATACTGCTTAAAAGGGATAATTCACCATTGACCAAAGTAGGTAAGTCAACCATTTCCGGGTTAAACGGCATGGTTCCTTTTTGAGCCTGGGACCACTGTAGAAGATTGTTAATCAAATCATTAATCATCAAAGATGAAGTAAGCGCATGGTCTAATAATTCAACTCTTTCCTTCTCATCATAATCCGAAAAGTTCATCTTCAGAACTTCTAAGAAACCCACCATAGTGCCTAACGGATTCTTTAAGTCATGTGATAATATTGAATAAAACTTATCTTTTGTAGCGTTCGTTTCTTCCAATGCTGCTTTCTGCTCGATAAGATTCAAGGCTTGTTTTTCAATTTGATCATATGCTTTAGCATTATCAAGTGCAATTGCCGTGTACAATCCAATATTCTGAATTATATTCTGATGGTAAACAGTGTATAAATATTTTTTCTCTGATTGAACGAACATAACGCCAATTCTCTTCCCTTTCACATTTATTGGGATGCATATAAGCGAACCTGACTGCATGCCAGCTAATGGTTTTTGCGTGTCGGTGATATATTGATGATACTCTTTCTCAAAATCATTTATCAGCACCTCTTGCTGATTATTAAAACACCAAACCGAAATCCTTGCCGAGTTAGTGAGTTTATATGAAAATTCCGGCACGATCTCTCCAGCGTTCTTTGTCCCTTTAAACACAAGGCTATCAGTGTTTTCATCATAGATCCCAATTGAGAAAATCGGAACTTCCATCATTGACTGAAGGCTCTGATAGGCGATTTCGATAATTCCTTCCACAGATAGACTCATTGTAATTTCTTTTCCTATCTGACTCAGGGTCTTTACATTATCATACGCTTTCTCAATCTTGTGTTTTTGATCCTCCAGTTCCTTATTTTGCTGCAGAATTGCCTCCTTTTGCGCCACTATTTCTTTATGCCTGATTTGTAACTCCGCATTTACTTCCAATAGCTCAGAAGTACGTTCAGTGACATTTTTTTCAAGAATGTTCTTTTGTCTTTTTAGCTCATTGATCTTATAGAAATAATATCCGACGATAATAAAGATACCGAACAGAATTGCGAAAACAACAAACAACCTTGTCTTCCACCATGGTGGTAGTATGGTGATATTTAACAGGACGCCTTCCTTGTTCCAAACACCATCATTGTTTGATGCAATAACTCTAAACACATAATCACCGGCAGGCAAACTTGTATACGTCGCTTCTCTTTTATTTCCTATATAGCTCCAATCAGCATCAAAGCCATCCATTTTATACGCAAAATGATTCTTTGACGGAGAATTATAGCTGAGTGCCACAAAAGCAATTCTAAAAACAGATTGTTTATGATTTAAAGTGATAGACCCGGACCTGATAAGTTGATTGGCAAGCTTCTGATGGTCGTCACTATGAAAAATAGATGTATTAAAAAGCTTGAAATCTGTAATGGCAACTCCTGGGGTGTTCGCATTATCCTGCACACCATCCGGGTGAAATTGATTGTAGCCATTATTTCCTCCCAGATACATCTCACCTGTTTCACTTTTATAAGACGCATTAAGTCGAAACTCCCCCTTTTGCAAACCATCCATAAAATCATAAATTCTTGGATTTACCTGTCCCGTCCCTACGTTTGTTTTAGGCTTGTCAGGAGCGTACCTGATCAACTTATCGTTACTCGTAATCCATAAAGTACCCTTCTCATCAGATAAAATATTCGTAATTATATTTCCGGGTAATCCAAACTCTTCTCCATAATGAATAAATAGATCTTCCGTTTCCTCATAGCGGTTGAGTCCATCATAGGTTCCAATCCAGAGGTTCCCATTAGGATCTTCACAAATTGTTGTCACATTCGAATGACTAATACTTCTGTTGTCAAAATAATCATTTATATAAACAACAAAACGATCTTCCGCTCGCTGATAACGATGTAAACCAGACTTTGTAGCAACCCATATTCTGCCCCGGGTATCTTTAAATACTTTATTGATGGTTCCAGAAATCAGAACTTTGTAATCTGCATTTATTTTGTTGTTATTGTGAAAGCTTAAATCTGAGCTATTAAGTCTGATAAGATGTGTATTTGTACCTACCCATAACTCTCCCGGCAACCCCTCTTCGATACTGATTACATCCACATCCTTAATGATGTGTATAAATTCCTTTTTATCCCTGTCAAAAAGACTCAATCCGGTCCCCGTTCCAATCCATAAATTGCGATTACCATCAATAAATAAAGATTTTACATTGTTACTTAAAAGACTGTTAGGTTTATTTTTATCATATTTAAAATATGTGAACTTATCTGTTTTACGATGATATAAATTTAGGCCCCCATTTTTTGTTGCTATCCAGGTTTCATCACCGTTCACAAGAAAGCCATTTATAACATTGTGATTAATCGTGTTAAAATTAAGGTCGTATGTGTTGTAGTTTTTAAACTTTTCCGCACCATTGTACAAATAGTTTACACCATCTGTATAGGTGCCCAGCCAAAAATCGCCTTTACTGTCTTCATAAATTGAATACAAAGAATTTGCAGAGATGCTACGTTCATCCAATCTGCTTTCTTTATGATGTATAAAGGACGGATTTTCAAGGTCCTGTTCACGTGGGATTAGCTGATCAAGCCCAGATTTAGTGGCAATCCAGATAGTTCCATTCTTATCCTCATGAAGTCCTCTGATTGTATTACTTGCTAAGCTTCTTACATCCTCACTATTATATTGATAACTTCTAAAGGTGTTACTTTCGATTCCATCCAGACGATTTAAGCCTCCGGTATAAAGACCTATCCATAAGCGTCCTTTTCTATCAAGCAAAAGAGCTGATACATGATCATCGTTTAAACCGCTTACACCTTCCTTGCTGTGTTTAAATTGTTTTAAGGTGACGGCATTTTTTATATCATAAAGATACAGGCCCGACTTTGTTCCCACCCATATGATACCATCAACGGATGTTGAAGTGATAGCCTTGACTCCGGCATCCTTCAAATCGCCTTTGTCGTCACAAATAAATTTATCAAGCGCCTTATCATATCTAAGTAAGCCCTCCCCGGAACCGATCCACAACCCGTCATTCGCATCAGAAAAGATGCAATTCACAACATTGCTTGGCAAGGATAAAGAATCATTGCTATCCTCTAAATACTTATAAAACTTACCACTCTCATAGTCAAGTCTATTAATTCCACCATTGTATGTGCCTACCCAGATATTTCCTTCCGGGTCTTCATGAAGCGCTGTAATCTGATTATCACTAATGCTTAACGAGTCTTTGTCATTGTGTTTATAAACAGTAAAAGAATAGCCGTCATATTTATTTAAACCCCCAGCACGCGTCCCAAACCACATAAAGCCTCTGCTATCTTCAAGAATGGAAAACACCGAACTTTGAGATAAACCGTCTTCAATGCTTAATTGATCGAATTTTGGGGAACTATGCTGTGCTTGCATTGTATTTCTCAAACAAGACAAAAACAATGTTAACAGTAGGAAAACATGTATTTTCAAGCTAAAACATTTCATTCAATCACCCCGTTGAATTAGAAGAACGAAAGATATATAAAATTATCTGCTTTAGAAAGAGAGCTTTGTAGCCAAAATTCAGGCAATACCATTTCTTCTATATTTGCGGTAAATTAAAAGCCATTTCAATGTCATCATCACGGCTACAAGCGAAGAAAGACGGAATCGACAAGTTCTATTTAGATTTAATTCAGCAGCGTAAATTTAAATCTGCCCCCTTTAGAGATGCTTAAGGCATAAATGCAAAAATTTACCTGTTCATGTGATGCACAGGAATAAAAGGAATTCTTACTTATTAAAATCCGGGGTGTTTCTTTTGGCAAAGAAAGCGGAACGATTCTTAAGAAAAAGGTATTTAGAGCATTCCCTTTAAGTTATGTTCAATAGCGTCTAACATTTCAAAGGTTGGAAATCCATTGTTAGGGCGTCTGTTTTCCGGATGATACCACCCCTTCCAGACGGGGTTTTTATCTCCTTTTATAGATCTTTCATACACAACTTCCAGCTTTTTTCTGGCGTCGTCCATACCATCCAGCGCTTTCTTCAGGTAGTCTTTATCTCCCGTATCTTCAAACTGTTTTTTATATTGTGTCATCTGATGAAGTTGTGTTTCGAAAACCAGCAGGTCCACATAAATCTGGACAGGCAATAATATATAGTCATGGTAAAAAACATCATCATTCCCCACAATCGCTTCTCCTTTCAGCGCTTCTTCCAGCGACTGCTCTAAGGTCAAAAGTCGATCATCCACATGCTCATAATCGCTAAGCACGTGGTTGTAATTAACCTGAATGGTCGATTTCCCGGGACGAACAATTGCGCCATCACGCAGATAGGCAATGGCCTCCCTGATTTCCCAAAGGTGAAGTACATAACCCGATCGGTTATATTGTGCCTCATGTAGTTTTTTCATTGACTGCACAGCATGTCTGCCAGCCTCTTCTCCAAAGTAATTTGTTGCCCAATCGCTGTAAAACTGTTTGCCATTAAAGGCAAAAACATTGTCTGCCACCTTTGAATAAGCCTCGATATTTAACAGAAAGGGGCGGAATTGTTGTCCGTTAACCAAACAATATTTATTGGCGCCATAATCTTTCACCATTTGCTTCATAATGCTATCAATCTTTTCAGGATAAGGATTATGAATTGTATGATTTAACCAAAATCCGGCATGCATATAAGTGCCAAAATCATAACCTTTGGTACTTTTAGGAAGGAAATCGAAGTCAGCATTACCATTATCGCTCCATGCGATAATCCAGTCTTTGGGTGGATTAAAACCGTCATTGAACATTTGCATACCATCATGATAGCAAATCAAAACCTTTTTAGCCTCGGGTTTATAATGATCAATTAAATTACCCAACTCCACGTACACTTCGTTAAACACTTCAATTTTATCCTCCCCGCAAGAGCTCTTGTATTCCCAATCCCAAACCTGATTACGGGGGCGAAGTATAAAAATATCGGCTTTTGAAATGGGCGTCTCTTCAAAATAATATGTCCAGGTATCTATCCAATCCTGCTTGTTTTTCGCCCAGCAGTCTGCCTTGTCCTGTGCCATTGGTTTTATTTTATAGCCCAAAGCCATGTCAATCTGCACCATCATTCCCATGTCGTGCGCATAATTAATCATGCTATCGATGAATGAAATACGGATATCATACGCAGGTCTAATCTTCTGATACTCGGGACGCAGAAAAAATTCGGGTCGTCCCAACATATCAAAAAGCTGAATGGCGTTATATTTTAAACGAACAAGCGAATTAATTAATTCGGTATAGTTCTTCCAATCATATTCCAGTTTAGGTTCTTTGATATTGGCCAACTCATCAACATCGTTTTCGAAGTAACAGAGAATTGGAATTTCGGGTGGTGGAATAACTTTGTTTTGGAAGTTCGTAAGATTCAGGTTTGTATTAAGTTGGGGCGTGTTTCCATTCCAGTATTCAAACGGGTCAACATTTAAAACGTCTTTACAATATTGGTAAACAGCATATTGCATTCCCTGCACGTCAGAAC
This sequence comes from Bacteroidales bacterium, assembly GCA_041584055.1. Classification (GTDB taxonomy): domain Bacteria; phylum Bacteroidota; class Bacteroidia; order Bacteroidales; family UBA5342; genus JBFHER01. The sequence continues at coordinate 2,835 of JBFHER010000015.1, read as the reverse complement.
CTGCCAGAACTACCACTTTTTGTCTGTTGTATTCAACGGATGCCAGAATACCGCCTCGGCTTCCAGGAAAATCTTCTGATAAAATGATGCTATTTTTAAGGGCCAGTTCTTCGATCAATTGATTTGTTGACCGAGTGCCCAGCACAATGATCTCGCCGTTTGAAGGAATATTTTTATTTGCCTTAACAATGCTCACCGGAATTTCAGAAACCTTTTCGATATCTGCCTTAAATTGTTCCGTTGTAAGTCGCTCTGTTTTCCCTATATTTTCGCCAATCACAAGATATATCTCCCGTTTCTCTTTACAGGAAACAAGACCCAATCCAAGCAGAATAATCAATATATTTATATGAAGATTTTTCTTGAACAAGCCCATTGTAGAATGATATATCATAATTGGAACACAGGGTTCAGTATAATTGGATAATTTAAAACAGTCTCGTGGCATGAATGAAATGCAGTTTAGCAGTGGTTATTATTTTTTTAACTACAATATTTGAACAGGCAGAACAGGCGTGACACAAGATCAGCCGACCTACACAATAATGGTAAGCCAATAATAAAAAGAAATTGCACTTTCAAAAAAGATCTAAACCAATGGTAATCATCAAATAAAAGAAATAAGTTTCCCCATAATAAACTTATGGAGAAACTTATAACGTAATGACAAGAGGCTTATTCTTTAATCATTTTCTTAGAGCTAACATAAGATTGACCGTCTTTACCTAATACGTTCATTGTATAAAGGTAAACACCTCTACTCAAGGTTGAAGCATCAATACTAAACTCATAAGTACCTGAAGCCAACTCATTTTCAGTTAGTTCGTAAACTTTCGCACCTACTGCGTTGTATACGCTTAATGAAACCTTAGATTGCTGTGGCAACCTCAGCTTGATCACAGTACTTTTTGTAAATGGATTTGGATAGTTTGACAATTCAAATTGTCCTGAAGCAGCACTTACCTGTTCGATGGATGTAACGATCTCTGTTATCAAAGGCGTACTTTCCATTGTCTCTGGATCATAAACAAGAACAGCATTTTCCATTGAATCTCTTAAAGCTTCAATGATAGCAGTTCTGTTGGTTACATATTCTGCTTTTTTCTCTGGGAACCAGTTTAAGTCACCAAGAGGTAATCCATCAGTTCCTGCTGTTTGCAAAGCTGTATTTGAATAACTCAAATCAAATGCCGGTGGCCAGCTCAGTGCAGGGAAACCATCTTGATTGAATGATACTGGTGATGTAATACGCCAGTCAACCCATTCCTCTGTTGGTGCTGTATAGGTGCCATTGATATTATCAACGATTTTTGCGGTGTTCCCGGGAGCTGTTGTGAATCCAGGATCGATGTTTGCATAGTTTGCGCCAATGGTATAATTAACGTCATTTAAAATGAAAGAATCCACGTCGGCATGTTCCCATAAAAGGCTGGTGGTAATAGAATCTCCTCCTTTAGTAGCAAACCAATCTAAGATTTGTTGTTCACGGAAAAACAGGTTCTGACCCAGATATAAAGAAACGTATTCCAGTTGTGCTGGTGTAGCAGAGGCAAATGTATTGAAATTTGAGAAATAGGTAGCATAAAGATCAGAAGGCGCTGAATGATTTTCAGTTTTATATCCTAAGAAGTGATAATTATAATAAATATTATTTGCATAAATCATCTCATAAGCGCGCTGTTCTTCGGCTGCTACACTTTGGTTAAGATATGTGTTATGGATAATTGAAATGCTGGCATTTAAGAAAGGACCGTTATTTGCGAGCAAACGTCCTGTGTTAACAGCCGTATTATTCTCCCAAATCAACTTAGAAGGTGCCGCATCTAATCGGATTGGAAATCCACCCCACTCAGAATAACGCAAACGTACACCGTTAATAAACACACAATTGGTAACACTGATGAATTCAGCTTCTGCATTTTGGTTTCTAAGTGCAAAATCTTCCCAATCAGTAATTACGCAGTTATCAATTTCATATCCGGTACCACCAGTATTGTTAATAAAAACCCTACCCACTTCACCATTGCTGTGAGTTCCGCTTAAAATCACATTCTTTAGAGTAAAGGTTCCTCCTCCTTTGATTTCCATGAATTGTCTGTCTGAACCATCGGCACCAGGTGTTTGTACAATAACCGGAGGATTCGTAGCATTCAGAATCCAGCCTTCATCTGGCCCCTGAATTGTAACATCATAGGTCAAGTCCAAACGACCGTCAAAAGCATAAAACTTACCAGCCTCTACCGTGTAAATACCAGGACCAGTTATCTGAGCATTTACAAACTGATTTGGGTCAAGTGGGGTTTGTGCGTTCAAAACTGTGAACAGTCCGCACATTACGACTAACAATGTAAAAGTTTTTTTCATAATTTCTCTTTTTTTATGTTTAACTTATTTATTAATTGGATGTGATCATAATTCGTATATCCTACTCCTATTCAGCCTTTAAAACGAGTATCGGAGCCCTATATCCACCGTTCGACCATAATATTGCACCGAAGAAATTTTCTGCAGTTCACTTGTAAAAGAACGATCCGGTGTATTGGTAATATTATTGATATTCAAATACAACTGGAGTCCACCATCGAGCCATGGCAGTTTCTGGTATGCTGTAAAATCCCAACGTTTATAAGCATCCGTATAAGAATCTAATTCCTTATAGGTCCTATTAAAACCACTCAAAACATTGTCTGTGTATACATATGACAAGCGTGCTGAAAAACCACCAATATCGTAACCTATGGTCAGGTTGAAGATGTCATCCGGCTGATCCGGCATCCGGCCAATCCGTGCGGAATCAACATATATCGTTTTCGCAAATGGCCCTGTGCCTTGTTT
>JBFHER010000014.1:0-28771 GCA_041584055.1 Bacteroidales bacterium | reverse complement strand
GCAGTAGCATCGACTTCATTTGCGTCTGAGGTATTTCATTTAGTAGTTCCTGATCGTGCAAATGCGCCTGAGACTGTTATAAATTACTTTACTGAGAAACTCACATCTGTTCCTGCTGGTGCTGTATGGAACATGGCGGGTCCTTTTCAGAGCGTTTCCGAAAATGCAAATCTCACACCTTACATCCCGGGATCATCTGGCATCAATAAAAATGTAATTGTTAAGATTGCTTCAACAGCACTGGCATTTGCATCTTATGAGCAGACTTTAAGTTTGAAAAAACGTGTTTCGGCTCCAATTATAACAGCCCATGATGACGATTTTAATACCTTTACTTTCAGTCCTGTCAGTGGATTTTCAAATGCTACGGAGTATGAGTACAGCGTTGATGGCGGGACAGTCTGGGCAGGATGTAGTGGTTTTACACCAACGGTGGGTGACATTGATATCCTAGTAGGCAATTTAAAGGTTCGTCTAAAGGCGAGCAATGCTTCCGGGTCTGAACGTTTTGCAGGAGAAGCTGTGTCCTCAAATTTTGAGATGACGCAGGTAGGGACGGTGTCGCTTGGATCGGTGGTTCTGCTGGTCAATTCGGGTTTGCTCACAGGAACATCCTCAGACATGGAATATGCGATCAAACCGGGAGGTTCCTCCTTTGGCAGTTGGTTAACCTGTAATGCCGGATTAACAACGATTAGCATTGATCCTGATGGGGATTTTGAAGTCCATGTTCGTCAGGCATCCAATGTTTCCAACACTGTATTAGTGAAATCTGTACCCGCTGCAGCGAATGCACCAAACTATACAATTGACTATTTCAATGAAACAACGGCTCAGATTATTCCTGCCACTGATGAATATTCCTGGACCGACCAGAGCTTTTCATTGTCCGGGTCGGGCATTAAACTGGATATTAGTCCGAAGGTTGGACCCAGTGCAACAGCACTTTATATAAGAACAAAGGCAACCATTGATAAGGTTGCTTCAAAAACCCAAACACTCACTATTCCGGCCCGACCTGTTGTGCCGACCTACACGATTAATTATGGTGGGGAAAGGACCGCTCAGATTGTTTCTGCGGCAATCCAATACGCAACTTCATCCAATATGTCGGGTGCCGTTTCAGGTACTGGAGCGACCATTGCTTTAAATCCGGGACAGAACCTTTATTTCAAGCAGGCGGCAAGCAGTAGTTCTTTTGCTTCCGATGTTTATACACTCATAGTCCCTGCAAGACCAACAATAAATTTCTCAGTGAATTATGTCACTGAAAAAACAAATGAGGTGGTTTCATCTGGTGTTGAATGGGATGATAATTCAGGCATGTCATCCCCATCAAATGGTTCAAATGTTGAATTAGCGCTGACGCCGGGCACTGATATCTGGTTGCGAAAAAAAGCAGTGACGGGAACAGCATTTGCCTCTGATATTTTTCCATTGTCGGTTCCAGACAGACCAGCAGCGCCTGAAACGGAAATAGACTGGATCAATGAAAAACTAATCTCTGTTCCGATTAATGCACAATGGAATGCAAGTGGTGCATATTCGCCGGTTGTAGAGAATCAAACCCTAACAAGTTATATTCCTGCATCAACAGGAAGTAATAAAACAATTGATCTTCGGATTTCTTCATCCGGCAGCAGTTTTGCTTCGCAGACACAAAGTCATGTTCTGTTCAAAAGAAAACAGGCACCACTTATCACGAATCATGATGATGACCTGAACACCTTTACATTTAGTGCTTTGACGGGTTATGCAAGTGCTTCAAATTATGAATACAGTGTCAACGGAGGTATTATCTGGACTGTTTGCACAGGTTTTACGCAAAATGTTGGAGATATTGATATCCCTGCAGGGAATCTCAAATTAAGATTAAAGGCAAGTAATATAACAGGAAGTGAACGATTCTCGGGAGAGATTGCAAGTTCCGATTTTAATATGACTCAGGTTGGTGCTGTGGCACTGGAATCTGTGATCTTGTTTGTTAACTCGGGTTTTATGACGGGAACGCTTACAGAAATGGCGTATGCGATTAAACCTACTGGAGAGGATTTCGAGCCCTGGACAACTTGTAGCGCCGGTGTTACATTTGTGGACATTGATCCGGATGGTGATTTTGAGGTGTATGTTCGTCAGATTTCCAATATCACCAATAGCAGAATGGTTAAGTTTGTGCCTCCTGCTGCCGATGCTCCTGATTATACCATAGACTTTACCAACGAGAAAACACAGCAGATTATTCCGGCAACGGACGAGTACACCTGGAGCGCTGGTGCATTTGGCGTTTCGGGAACAGGCGCAAAGTTGGACATCAGTCAGCAGATCGGCAATGTGAGCAGGCAATTGTATATCAGGACAAAGGCAACCATTGATAAGGTCGCTTCACAGGTAAGGGTGTTGGCGGTTCCGGCACGGCCCGTTATGCCTGTTTATTCTGTTAATTATGAGACGGAACGAACCTGGGAGTCTGTCTCATCTGCTGTAAGTTATTCGACGCTGAATAACATGTCAGGAGCTGTGGCTGGTTCGGGTAGTACCGTTCAGCTTACCCCGGGTGTAAATCTGTACTTTTATCAACCAGCAACCAATAATTCGTTTGCATCACAAATATTTGAGTTAGAGGTGAGCAGTCGTCCATCAATTTCATTTTCAATAGATTATTTAACTGAAAGAACTTTACAGACTGTTACAACAGACATTGAGTGGGATGATAATGCGTCTATGACTTCACCGGAATCGGGACAGGGAAACAAGCTGGATCTATCACCAGGAACAGACCTTTGGTTTAGAAAGCAAGCAACAGTTTCATCATTCAGATCAACCACTTTTAAATTAACTGTGCCTGATCGTCCATCGGCTCCCTTTTATGAACTTGATTATCTCAATGAAAGAACCACTGCTGTTGTGCCAACGTCACAGGAGTGGGCAAACCAGTACAATATGATTGGGGCAACCAGTGGAGCCGATACATATGTTTCATTGTCTCCGGGGACAAATTACTACTTCAGAAAGAAATCAACATCCGGATCATTTGCATCCTTGCCTTCTCTGGTATTGATAGTTCCTGCAAGGCCTCTGATTAATTACAGTGTCGATTATATAAATGAAACAACTACAAATGGTATCCCGTCAACTGATATCTGGTCTTTAAGTGCTTCGATGACATCAGCGGTGACTGGAAATGGGGCCAAACTAAATCTGACGCCTGGGACGGATGTTTATATCAAACGCAAGGCTGTTGCAGGCACATCACTTGCCTCAGAGGTCTTTGTGCTTGATGTGCCGTCGCGTCCATCCACGCCTGAGGTTCTGCTGGATTATGTCAATGAGAAAACAAACATCGTTATTCCTTCACAATGGGAGTGGTCAAATGCGTCAAATATGTCAGGATCATCTGTCGGACCTGATGACTTTATGGATCTATTCCCTTCACGTAATTATTACTTCAGGAAGAAGTCAACTGTAAGCTCATTTTCATCCGAAATTTCTTCAGCTTTGAATGTGCCGGCGCGTCCTGTTCTGTCCTATTCAATCAATTATCAAGCAGCACAAACCAACGAAGCCGTTGCTTCAAACGTTATTTATGCGAACAACGAATACCTGTATTCACCATCAATTGGAGGAGGCAGTCCGGTTAAATTAACCCCCGGAACTGATATCTGGTTTAAGCAAACTGCAGTCCCTAATGTCTCACTGGCATCCGCCATTTACAAACTTACCGTTCCCGGTCCTCCGTCATCTGTTTCGTATGGCATTGATTTCGTTAATGAGAGGACTAACAGCACTGTTGCTTCCACGGTTGAGTGGTCAAAGAGCGCTGACATGAATGGTTCAACAAGTGGCACAAACGCCTACCTGTCATTGACTCCGGGGGATATTTATTATTTCAGAAAGAAACCAACAAGCACTTCATTTGCCTCCGCAATAACTGAACTTGACGTTCCTGCCAGACCAGGGATTTCATATTCCATAGATTATTTGCAGGAAACAACCAATCAGGTGATTAGTACTGAAGACAAGTGGTCATACAATTCGTCAATGACTTCATCTACCATGGGGAATGGTCAGGTCTTAGCATTAACTCCGGGTAAGGATCTGTGGTTCCAAAAGGTTGCGATCGCCAATCAATCGTTTGCGTCAGAGATTTTGCATCTTGTGGTAGCGAATCGACCTGCAGTTCCGGTGTATACTCTTGACTATGTAAACGAGAAAACAAAAGAAAATGTTGGAAGTGATGTTGATTGGTCGGTTCAAAGTGATATGTCCTCTGCTCAACCCGGAAGCAACAGCCCGCTTAAAGTGGTTCCTTCAACGTCGTATTATTTTAGAAAAAGGGCAACTGCAGGATCTTTTTCATCACTGATTTCAACGGCACTGAGTGTTCCCGCCAGACCATTGATTTCTTTTTCTGTTAATTATGAAACAGAGACAACAAATGAGAATGTATCCACCGGCATTGAATATGCAAACAGTGCTGATATGGCATCGACAACCAAAGGGACAGGTGGGAAATTAGCGCTGAATCCAGGAACAAACCTATGGTTCATAAAACCAGCCGTTCAAAATGTGTCTCTGGCTTCCAGTATCTTCTACCTCAATGTGCCGGCACGTCCTGCAACTCCACAGGCTGTGGTTAATTATGTTGGGGAAGTTATTACGAATGTGCCACCTTCCTGTCAGTGGGATTTGAACGGATCGTTTGAAGCCCTTGCAAATAACACGGTGCTAACGCCTCATATCCCGGCGTATGGAAACAGTAATAAAACGGTCAGCTTAAAAATTCCGCAAGCATCAAAGTCATTTGCATCCCTGGAACAGCTCATCGTAATCCCGGCCAGAAATAGAGCTCCGCAGATCAACACTTATGATGATATCAGTATACCCAATTTATTTGGATGGAGCGGTATTGCCGGATTTGCAAATGCTTCGGATTACGAATATAATATTAACAATACAAGTTGGGATGAGTGTGATGGATTCAATCAGGAGATACCTGCCGATATTGAAATCCTTGCAGGTGATTTAAGTTTAAGGCTGGCAGCAAGTAATGCCACAGGTAAGGAACGATTTGCCGGTGAAGAGGTGGTATCCAATACGACCTTCTCCGGAGAGAAATCAATCTCATTAAGTTACATCGCCATCAACCTGATTTCCGGTCAAATCACCGGAACCTCTTCAAAGCTTGAATATAGTCTTAATGCAACGGATTGGGACAATGGAACATGGTTGACTGCAAGTAATGGAAATACCAATGTTAGCTTTGATATGAATGGCGGCTTCTTTGTGATGGTTCGTCAGAAGGGGCTGGAAAGCAATAGAAGGGTGGTGATTGAGGTGAAACCACCTGCTGATGCACCGAATTATGGCATTAATTATTTCAATGAGACGCTGGATAATCCATTGCAACTGACGGATGAGATGACATGGAACAGCAACCAAACCGGATTTGTGTCTGGGGATGGGGTGATGGCACCTGCACTGAATGTGACAGCCGCACAAAAAACCCTGTACCTCCGTACTAAGATCACAGAAACAACAGTACCGTCAAAAGTTCAGGAACTCATCATACCTGCACGTGAAACATTAACTTATACAATTGATTATGTTAATGAATCGACCCTTGAACTAATCGGTCTTGACGTAGAATATGGTTATGATAGTGCATTGTCATCACCACTATCAGGAGAAGACAAGGTGCTTCTCTTAAAGCCGGAGCAGGATGTGTGGTTTAGACGACTTGCCTCTGACAAAGAATTTAAGTCAGCAATCTCTAAACTGGAAGTGCCTGCAAGGTATGTGCCAACACCTGTTTTTTCTATTGATTATGATAATCTGATGACCTCTGAAACCGTTTCAAGTACAATTAAGTATTGGGAACAGTCAAATCCGGATGTGGTGTTGACAGGTGGAAATGGAAACGTGGATGTTGAGCCGGGGAATTCGCTTTTCTTTCAGCATGTGGCAGAAAACAACAGGTTCGCATCTGAGGTGTTTGAGCTGGTTGTGCCATTCCGTCCGAATAAACCATCCCCCGTTATTAATTATAAAGAGGAGTCCTTAAGAAATATTGGAGACCTCTGTGAGTGGAATGTGAATGGTAATTATACCGAAATTTCAAATGGGCAAAGTATCCGAGATTTTATTCCTGAGGAAAATGGTCCCGGTGAGGCCCTTCCGATTCGTTTAAGGGCAACAATTACGGCATTTGCCTCAGAAGATACGCTGTTGACTTTGTCGCCCCGCCCTCCTTCTCCAAAATTTATTACCTACGATGATGAGGGTGATTCAGCAACCTGGGAGTATGTGGCGGGTTATGAAAATTATATGCTCTATGAATATTCTATAAACAATGGTTTGAGTTGGATCGATTGTGTAGGAAAAACCCTTTATATTGGTGACGTTCATGTGGCAAAAGGGGAGTTGCAATTGCGACTTAAAGCAAATACGACGGTTGGTAGCGAGCATTTTGCCGGGTCAAAAGCATATTCTGACCAGGAGTTTAGGGCCATCACCTTGTTATTGTATGATGATGTAAAAGCTGATATTTCAAAAGGGATACTAACCGGTACCAGTTACGAAATGGAATATAGTTTAAACTCCACCATTGGACTGGACGGGACATGGGTCACCGCAACGGATGATACCACGTTTATTGATTACCCCTTGGGAGGAGGTTATAAAATATTTGTTCGACAAAAGGGAAAAGAAACCAATTTCGGCCATATCCTGGATGTGAGATTTGCATTGTCAGCGCCTGAGTTTGGAATTGATTTTGCCAATGAAACTTTGTCAGAAATAATTGTTGATACCGTTGAGGTAGCCAAAAAAGCAGATATGTCAGATGCTGAAAAAGGGCAGGGGGAAGCATATCTGCTATCTCCCGGAGTTGATTCGGTTCTATACATTCGCTATGCATCAACAGCAGTGCGAGTGCCTTCAAAAATCCAGACATTGAGGATCCCGAATCGACGTGAAGCCCCGGTTTTCACAATTGATTACTGGAATGAGGCAAGCAATGAAGAAGTGTCCAACAAAATTGAGTTTTCTGAGGATCCCTTGATGCAAGAACCCTTTAGTGGTATGGGATTCAGGGTGTCGGTAAATCCGAAAGAGGAGATAGACTCGATATTCTTTAGATACAAATCGACAGATACATCCTTTGTTTCGAAAACGTTTACACTGGTTGTTCCTGCCTTAACACCAACACCCGAAGTAAAGATAAATTATGAGGAAGAAACCGTTTACAATGTGCCGATTAACTGTGAATGGAATGTAACTGGACAGTTTAATCTTGTTTCAGAAGGGCAATCGCTTAAAGATTATATTCCTACTTCTGCACAGGGCTTTAGAAAGGTGGATGTGAGGGTTCCTGCATCTGGATCATCGTTTGCTTCCGGGACAGCCATTCTTCGGATTAATCCTCGCTCAAAAGCACCGTCCATCAGTACCTACGATGATTATTTGAACATCATCGCATGGAATCCGGTGAGTGGGGTCACGGATCCTTTGGCTTATGAGATTTCCATAGATAGCGGAATTGTTTGGGAGAAAGTGAATGCATTTGAAAAGAATGTTGGCGATACGGTGATTGAAACCGGAGATATTCTGATCCGTGTAGCAGCAAGTAATACATACGCTTATTTTGAAGGGGATATGAGTGCGTCCACAAAACCATTCTCAAAATCTGAAGCCATCTCTTTTGAGGCTGTTGAAGCTGATATTTCAAAGAACATGTTGCGCGGAACGACACCGAGCATGGAATACAGCATCACGTCTAGTGATGGCAGCGACGGTGAGTGGATCATCATCACTGGGGAGTCAGTTGAAATTGATTACCCCTTAGAAGGTGGATTTAAGATTTATGCCCGACAAATTGATGAACCACGGAATGTGTCACTTATATTGGATGTCTTGCCGGCAGGAAATCCGCCGGCCTATAGCATTGATTATTTCAATGAACGAATCAATAAGCCATTTGCAACAAATGTTGAATATTCATGGTATTCGGATATGGCAGATGCATTAAAGGGTGATGGTTCTTCCGTTCTGAAACTTTACCCAACGGACAAAGATACAATCCTTTATATCAGATATGTCTCAACTGAAAGTACAGTGCCATCAAACATGTTGCCATTGAAGATTCCATCCAGACCAGGAGCACAGCTGAGCATCGACTTCGAGAATGAGACAACACAAGAACGCTTAAATCAGCTCATCGTGTGGTCGACGGATAAGGACTTTACCTTCCTAAACGGAGGTACGAATGCTGTTATCCCGATGATACCTGGAGTTTCCATTTGGTATCGTCAATTGGCAAGTGGGTTGTCGTTTGTGTCGGATACATTTAAGTTGGAATCACCCATCCGTCCCTTACCACCAATGTATTCAATCGATTATTTAGAAGAATCTACGGTAGAAACGGTTGAAGAAAGGATGGTTTATTCTGACAATGCTGAAATGATTAATCCCATCACGGGACCTAACTTGCCGGTTATTTTAACACCGGGACAGAACCTTTGGTTTACGGTTGCTGCGACTGATACCAGTTATGCGTCTGAACCATTTGAGCTGGAAATTCCGGCAAGACCAGATGGCCCAAGCTTTGCAAGCATTGATTTTGAAGATGAACAACTCATTAATCTGAACGACTCACTGGAAGTAGTGTACGATCATGAAAAATATGCAGTCACCGGAACAAGTTTTGATATTTCCAGATTCATCTCAGCACAGGAAGAACTATTCAATGTGCGATATCCTTCGGATGGTATCAGCTATTTCGCGTCGGAATCTTTTGATGTTTATGCGCCTGGCCGCCCAGAACTTCCATTGATATCTCTGGTACACATCATCAGTGATCAGGGACGATTTGAGATAAATGGTGAACGCGCAACGCGCGATGCAGGCCTGCAATATCAGGTAGATGGAGGTGACTGGATTGATATTGATGAATCAACCCTGGTTACACTCGGAGGAGATCATACAATTCTGGTTAGAAAACCTGCCACCCCTATCAGTTTCGAATCTTTGCATAGCTTAAATCTAAATTCACGCTTAGATCCGCAGCTTATTGATATGATCGTGGTTGATGGTAATTTTGATAGTCATTTATACATAGGAGGTGTTCAGCATTACACGGATAATCGCGTGCGTATCTACACCCGATGGGGACAGGAAATCTACGATGCAAATAATTATCAGAATGAGTTTGATTTCAGGGATTATCCGGCCGGAACATATTATTATCTGATTTCATATACGGATGAGGATGGGGTAAGAAGGGAGTTGAGAAATTTTGTTGAAGTTATCAAGAAGCAATAGTCTGTAATGAAGAGAGTGATATTCATATTCGTTTTGTTTTTCATAATTGTGACTGCAAAGGCTCAATATGAGCTTCAGTTTGGACAATTAATAAAGACAATTGAATTTATTAATCCGGGCTATAACGCGGTTCAAAATGAAATAAGCGGCACCTTGTTGTATAACAATCAATGGAATGGTTTCCCGGGATCACCAAATACGGGTGCGGCCAGCTTTCATATGCCATTTCCCCGAAAACATTTTGGGATCGGCGCCTTGTTTTTGAGTGAAACAATTGGACTAAGGGATTTGCAGACTGCTGCATTTTCAATTGATGCAGATGTTCGACTGGCAAACGAGATGTATATGACGGCCGGGATACTTGGAGGATATCAACTGATTGACTACCATATTGAAGATGGAAATACCGCATACCTTGAGTCAGTATCGGATATTTACAATTATGGTGCACCCATCGCCGGAGCAGGTTTAAATCTGTTTTATCAGAATTTTCACATTGGCGGAAGTGCCTACTACCAATTCGCACCGGGAGAATCAAATTTTGTGAATTTGTTAACGGTGTATGCAAATGCATCATACTGGCTAAAATTTAGTGCCGACTGGCGTTTTAAAACCATGGGACTTTTTAAATCGCATGGCATAAACTCATCCATCATGGAAGCGGGAGCGTTTCTTCTTTTTAAAGACTGGCTTTGGTTGGGTGGGTCTTACCGTCTCGGTGCTTCTGCCATTGTTATGGGAGACCTTAAGGTGACAAATTACATGAGAGTAGGTTATAGCTATATGGTGGATGCGGGTGAACTGGCAAACTTTACAGGGAACAGTCATGAGATACAACTTCATTTTACAATTCCCAGAAAAAACAGAAATTTGCTTTCAAACAGATAGACAATTTAGGATCACATGAGAACAATTATATTTTACATATTATTAATTACTGCATCATTCAACCCTGTTTTTGCAGCGAATGATTCTCTAATAAATGTGCTTGGTCCAAGAAAAATTGTTGATGTTAAAAAAAGATCTCTGAGATGGTTGAAAACCGAGGTTTTCATGGGGATGCAGGTGCATGGTGATACCCTGATTTTAAGTTCATCGGTTGATCCTGAAATTGAGAAAGCAGATAAGGAAGCTGGCGAAGAGAACATGATCCGATCTAAGTTTAAAGAATCCAGAATGGTTTATGTGTCGCGCTATGAAGACCGCAGGAGGTTTAAAGTACAACCATTTGAGGGGGATGCCAATCAACAAAAGCACAATGGGGGACTGGCTTTTTTTGAAGACGGGAAATCAGGCTTGCTTCCGGAGTTTAATCGTTTAAGGACAAAAAGCAAGCTTTTTTACGTAAAAGTAGACGATGGCTACGTTAAAAAGGAAGAAGAGTGGGAAGGAAATATTATCGGTGATTATGTGGCATTCCCAACCTTCAGCAACAAATACAGGGAAACCATTTTTATGACCAAAAATGGTGATTACGACCTCTATTTATGGGACAATGAGAAAAATCGGGTGAGCGCATTCAGACATAATACGGATGCGGATGAAATGTATCCTACAATATTTAATGATTCAATATTGTTTTTCTCTTCCGACAGACTGGAGAAAGGGAATTATGATATTTTCTATTACAATATGAATACGGATAACCCGCCCGAATTGTATTTACCTAATGAGATTCAAAGTGGACGAAACGAATTAGGCATTTCTTTTCTGAATGACAGCACTTTCCTGTTGGCTTCGCGAAAGGGGAAGGGACTGGTCAGTTTCGATAAGTTCATGTTGGAACTTGAACCTGTGCCGGAGGGAGCATTTGAGGATGAGATTTATGAAGCACTGGATCCCAATGACAAGTTAACGATTCAGTTAAGGGAGCAGGGGCGAATTGCATTGACAATGTTCCAGGAAAAATATGGCGTAAGTATTCCGGTTAAGCATCAGGAAAATATTTTCCGTGACAGTACACGTGTCAGCAGGGAGATTTTAAAAGCTGTACAACACGTGCTAAGTGCCGAAAATGCGGTGGATGTATCGTTCCTCTTACCTGTTCATATTTTAGATACAGCCTACTATGTTGAAGGATATGATCCGGATATGTATTTGGTGGAAGGATTAAGGAAAATAGGTGAATTGTGCGAGAGAATTCCCGGAACGAGCATTATGGCTATTGGGTTTGCCAATGCAACCGGAGGTTCAGATTTAAACCTGATGCGTTCGTATTATCAGGCAAGTAGTTATGAAATGCAATTCACCGATTTCTCGGGGATCGATTCCAATAAGGTACACATTCTTGCAGCCGGTGATTACATAGAAAATAATATTTCAATCAGAAGAAAAACAGAGAAGGAAAAGCGAGGGGCAATTTACTTGTTCAAGAATGTAAAAGCGCCCCCTAAGGTGGTTGCTTATCAATTAAAACCGGGAGAAACAAAAGAGCGAATTGCCCAAAGAATGGGACTTTCTTCGTTTGAATTTACGTATTACAATGTTTTGTTGACACCATTTATCACCCCTCCGGATAACATCATGTTTATCCCCGTTAGGGAAATAGAGATGATTTGGCAGGGACATGATTTAAGAGAAACTGCCAGGAAATACAATGTCTCCTTAAAACAGCTGCTACAGGTCAACAATATGTCAGATTATATCAATGAGTCTAAGCGTGTTATTTACATCCCTTAGTAGGTTTTGTATGAACGTTTATTGGATCAGATAACATGTTTGCGAGCGAAGCATAAATTAGCGAACCTGATTTAGAAAATAGTGTATTTGTGACACGTTAATACATTTATTCTTTGATGGAGCATCCCCTGTGAAAATGAATCCTCAGCAAGACTGCGCAGGTGCTAGCTTTAAAGCGATGATGGCCATGTTGGCCTGTGCTTTGCGTTTTGAATATATAAAAAGAGAGAGTCAGAAAACTCTCTCTCTTTTTATATTGTTAATACGTTAATTGGGGAGTGTGTAATATACTTTAAACCTGGGTCGCATCCATTCTTCTCTGGCGTCGCTTGACGCAAATTGCATACCTCCAGGCATTTGCTCATCCCCGTGAACGAACATAAAACCATAACTTTGCACAGCAATCTCCTGTTCAGGAACGTAGAGCTTAGTTATATCATATATATACGTAATTGAGGATTTCCAGGGCATATAGTCTAGTGTCACCATGTTGGCATCAATTGTTTTTGGTTGTTTCTCCCAGGTCACTTCATGTTCTTCCCATGGCTCTACAATGTGCTTGAGATATCCTTTGTAAAATGGATTTGGAACAATGGAGAATGCAGAATCAAGATAGGGGTCAACGTTGTGAACAGCATTCAGAATTAACTCTACTCTGGTTATGGTCGCAGATTTTGGTAACTCCCTGCGGATATCCATAAACATCAGACTACGTTTTGTCCTCATAACTGTCAGTATCGGTTCTGTAAAAAATGATGCTTCAAAAACGGGGTGATCTCCAAAATTTTCGGAGAAGTTTAAATCAGTAATCATTGCATCGGCTGTGCTGTCAGGGGAGGTCCTGAAAACCTTTTCATAAACTGTATGGGAAGTACCAATGCCCAATAACAATGGATTTGTTTCTGATGTGGCAATCAAATCCTCCATGGGGATTTGAAACGTGTGTTCAGAACCATCCTCAAGCATAACCTTAAAAGTGTAAATCCCAGACATACCTTTAACAATAAACTTGTTTACTGTTGCTTCTGCTTTAAATCGATACCCCCATCCGCCCGGATCAAATACTTTTAGATAGGCAGAAATATATTTGCCAGGAGCCATTATCATATCAGCATATTTTAAATAAACGGCCGTGTAAAAGGTGAGTGGACGAACAATGTCAATTGCAAAAGCAACATATCCGAAGTCTGCAGGTGGTTGATTATTCACCGGTAATACCTCCACTGGTATTCTACTGGTGACTCCTGCTGTAACCTTGAAGTAGAGCGGCAATGGATTTTTTACCAGATAGGCCAGTTTTGAACCTGCTTTTGGTGCTGCATAAACAACGTCTCCCTGCGGATTAATCACCATAAACAATGATAAGAAGTAGGCCCCGTTATCCAGTTCAACCTTTTGACTGATAAATTCTGTGCCAAACTTATACAGAGGAATAACTTCCTTATCAAGCACGAGAACACTGTCTTCATTCATTACCGAAACCAGTAGATGATAATTTAATCCCTCTACTGTATCAGTATCCATCGTCGCCGATTTCAAACTGTTTTCAATTTCATCAGCAACAAAAGAGAACTCCAGTTTTCCCGGTATAGGATTATTTTCTTCCTGTTTTTCACAAGACGTAAATGCAGGTGCAAGAATGACGAGTAAGAACATGAGTTTTAAAAGCGATAGGTAGATCTTTTTCATGCCATATTAATTTAAGATGAGTTCAATTCCATTCATAATTAAAAGGAATTCTAAATAAAGACGAAGTTACAACAATAATGGTTGCATGAAAAGTCGTAGAATTACCTGTTTTGATAATCCGGCATTATTTAAGCTTGAGTTCTTTTGGTTTAATAATGGTATGAGTGTCTTTGTCGTTAGGAAGCCCGCATGTGCCACGACCGATCAGTGAGTAAATGGGGGAGCAGCCCTTTAATCCTGTGACAGCAAGGACCACGGCCACAAATAGCAGGCCGGAAGCAAGATCTCCTTTTATGACATTAAATTGATCCAGTGCCAGAATAAGAAGGGCCAGTAAAACACGAATCAATCGATCAATTTTTCCAACGTTATGCATGGTCGTTATATTTTACATGCAAATATATAAATAATTATATTTAAAATCGAAATTTGATCTCTAGACATGTTTTTTGGATTTATGAATAGATTTAATTATCATGTGTTGTATAATCAAAAGTAGAGATGATTGTGTATGAAGAACATTCCGGAGATAAGTTTTAATAATAAGTCTTTAAAAGTAAATGGATTTCAGTTATTACGATTAGAGGAGCTGATGCGCGTGTTGGAAACGCCAAAAGAGCACAACCCTTTTCATCCTCATCGTCTGGGATTTTTTGCGATTCTTATTATTACCGGGGGTGAAGTGAATCATATGGTTGACTTCAGGAAACATACTTTGCGAAGTCAGGATGTGATGGTAATTTCACAAGGTCAGATCCATGCATTTGACGAATCTAAGGATTATAAAGGTTATCTGGTTTTATTTACAGAGGAATTCATGCAAAAGTTCATTGCACAATCCACCATTGCTCGCATCCATCATTTATATAATTACTTTCTTCATCAGGAAAAAATTCATAATCCAGATCACAGTCTTTTTTTACTGGATATATTTAAGCGAGAATTAGCATTTGATGCATCACCTTCCTTGTCCAATATTTTGGGCGCAGTGTTGGGTATTTATCTGCTCAAGTTATGCGACGAGAACAATCGATCAAAGCCTTTGGTCATTGATAATAAGCATTTGGAAGCTTTTAATGCGTTTAAAGGCCTGGTCGAAAAAAACTACAGTGCAACACGAGAGGCAAAGGTTTATGCGCACGAATTATCCATATCCTATAAACACCTGAACGAAGTTTGTAAGGAAGTTGTAAAATCAACAGCAAAAGCATTTATTGATCGTTATGTGGTGCTTGAGGCAAAAAGAATGTTGGTTACAACCCAGTTGTCGGTCAAGGAAATTGCATTTGCCTTAGGATTTGATGAACCTACAAATTTTCTAAAGTATTTCAAAAAACACACTTCAAGAACTCCTCTTGAATTTAGAAAAATACTGGATTAGTTACACATTTACCATACCAGAGATCAGATGAACCTTTTTCCCTGATCTGAATTTCATCAACTTTGCAGTAAGGAACTTACAAATTATAAGAGATGACAAATATTCCGGAAATATCAACAGAAGATTTAATACAGCGTTTAACAATGGAAGAAACGCTTGTGATTGATGTAAGACCTGTAGATGCATACAATGGCTGGCCATTGCGAAACGAGAAACGAGGTGGGCATATTAAGGGGGCAAAAAGTGTGGCGTCAAAATGGGCTAATTACATTGACTGGATTGAAATCGTAAGATCGAAAGGTATTTTACCGGAACATGACATTATTTTATATGCTTATTCAAAGGATGAATGTGAAAAAGTGGCACAACGTTTCGTACAGGCAGGCTATGCAGGCATTTCTGTATACAATCATTTTGTGGATGAGTGGTCTGCAAACCCCACGCTTCCCATGGATTCTCTGCCGCGATTTAAGAACCTGGTTCCGGCCGCATGGGTCAAGCAAATCGTTTCCGGTTCAATGCCTCAGGATATCGATGGGGAGAAAGTTGTGATTGTACATGCGCACTATCGTAACCGGAATGCTTATTTGTCAGGGCATATTCCGGGAGCCATTGACATGGATACGCTCGCACTGGAGGCTCCCGAAACCTGGAACCGCAGGTCTCCCGAAGAACTGAAACGTGCATTTGAGGCGCATGGAATTACCGCGGATAGCACCGTTGTTTTATATGGGAAATTTATGTTTCCGGACAATGATGACGAATTTCCGGGAAGTGCGGCAGGTGATATCGGCGCTATTCGCAATGCGATGATCATGCTGTATGCCGGGGTAAAAGATGTGCGGGTTCTCAATGGAGGATTTCAATCCTGGCTGGATGCGGGATATGATATCAGCACGGATGATGTTCCTAAGAAAGTGCTTGCCGATTTCGGCGGGCACATTCCAGCCAATCCTTCAATCATTGTTGACATGGATGAGGCAAAAGCAATGATAAAAGCCAACGATGCAGATATTGTGAGTGTGCGGAGTTGGCCGGAATACATTGGAGAAGTCAGTGGATACAATTATATCCTTAAAAAAGGACGTATTCCGGGATCAATTTTTGGGAACTGTGGAACGGATGCTTACCATATGGAAAACTATAGAAATGCCGATCATACAATCCGTGAGGCCCAGGAAGTGGCTGCAATCTGGAAAGAAGTTGGCATAACACCTGACAAGCATCTTGCATTTTATTGTGGAACGGGATGGAGGGGCAGTGAAGCTTTTTTCAATGCATGGCTTATGGGATGGCCCCGTGTTTCAGTATTCGATGGTGGCTGGTTTGAATGGAGCAACGATCCAGCTAATCCTTTTGAAACCGGAATACCGGAAAATGTTCAGATTCCGTTTAAGTAATGAACGTGTGTGATCGCAAAAGATAGATTTAAAACATGGAACACCAAATTCTTACATCAGCGTTGGAAGCAGATACCCTGAAGGGACTCACATCTAAGTCTAAGTTCTTATTGTCGAAGTACTTCTACGATGATAAGGGGAGCTCTATTTTTCAGGACATCATGCAGATGCCCGAGTACTATCTCACCGACTGTGAGTTTGAGATATTTAATACGCATAAAAAACAGATTGCATCCTTGTTTATGCAAGGTGATGAGGTGTTTGATCTCATTGAATTAGGTTCAGGGGATGGGCTAAAGACAAAAGTGCTATTGCAATATTTGGTGGAGAACGCTGCGGATTTTAACTATATTCCCATCGATATAAGTCATAAGGCCAACATGGATTTGGTGAAAAGTTTGAAAAAAGATCTGCCTCTGCTGAATGTAAATGCGAAGACAGGCGATTATTTTCAGGAAATCAAGAAATTGAATGGATCATCCCGTTCACGAAAAATATTTCTTTTCCTTGGTTCCAATATAGGTAATTTTTCAGATGTTGAAATGGATGTGTTTTTTAACAAGCTATCAAAACTGTGCCAGGAAAACGACAAACTGCTTGTCGGTTTTGATTTAAAGAAATCACCTGATGTGATTTTACAGGCTTATGATGATCCCCATGGTCATACGAAGCGCTTTAATCTGAATCATTTACTGCGTTTAAACAGAGAATTAGGTGCTGCTTTCATACCGGAGAATTTTGAACATCTGGCTGAATATGATCCTCAAACTGGAGCAGCGAAGAGTTTTTTAGTTTCAAGAGTAAAGCAATCAGTTCATATTCAGGCCTTAGAGCAGTCCATAAGTTTTGAAAAAGGGGAGTGTATTTTTATGGAACGCTCCCGTAAATTCGATCAGAATACCATTGAGAAAATTGCCAATGAACATGGCTTTCGGGTTGAATATCAATTTAAGGATAAACGCAATTACTTTGTAAATTCTCTATGGGTAAAAGAATCCAAATAATACATTAAGTCATGAAGGTAGCCGTTACAGCAGCAAGTGGACAATTGGGATCAGCCATTGTCAGACAACTCATCAATGAAATTGGCGTTGAAAATGTGGTAGGTATTGCCAGAACTCCACAAAAATCAGAATTCACCAATATCGAAATTAGAAAAGGAGATTACAATAGCAGAGAAGATTTTAACGCAGCCCTGAGTGGAATCAATGCTGTTTTAATCGTTTCGGGCATGGATCAACCTCAAAACAGGATTCAGCAACATCGCAATATTATTGAAGCAGCCAAAGCAAACAAGGTGAACAAAATCGTCTATACCAGTATTCTTGGCGACGAAAAAAACAATGCCTTTAGTCCAATTGTTGCGAGCAACCGGCAGACAGAAGAGGATGTTAAGCAATCTGGACTGAATTGGGTGATTGGACGAAACGGGATTTACATTGAACCTGATCTGGAATACATTGACAACTATGTTGCCAGTGGTGAGATATACAATTGTGCAGGAGACGGAAAGTGCGCTTATACAAGCAGGTCGGAACTCGCTTTCGCTTATGCGAAGATGCTGCTGGAGGAAAAGCACAACGGTGAGACATATAGCCTGGCAGGAGAGCCCATCACGCAGGAAACATTGGCGGAATTGATTAATAAAACATTTGGTACAACACTGGTTTACCGTGCTGCTACAGTTGAAGCATATTTGAAAGACAGAAAAGCGGCGTTGGGCGAATTTATGGGAACCATTATCTGTGGAATCTATGAGGGAATTAAAAACAATGCCTTCAATGTGACTTCAGATTTTGAAAAAGCAAGCGGCCGACCACACAAAATGATTGATCAGGTGATTGGAGAATTTTATAACAAGCCTTTGTAAATTACACGTTTGGTCTTAAATTCATTTCCTGTCTGGATACCAACGTGCTTACAGCTTTATGGCATTTTTCTGATCTGTGGTTTACCCGTTTTCAATATTTATGCAAGATAAGGTATAACAAAAAAAAATCTTTGAATTCTGACTTTTAGAGTACAGTGTGTCTTTTAATTATCAATCTTCCAGCTTCTTATAGTACTCAACTTCGCCGCCGGCTTTTTCAAAAACTTTTTCCATAAGAGACAGGCGATCTTTTTCATTGTAATTGCGGAATTCTTTGGCCAATTCAATTTTTTCTGAGAGCAGTGTTTTATTTTCAGCACCTGTTATAAGAACACTTACAGGCAAAGACCAAACAAAGAACAATGCCTCTTTTATGGATACATAATTTGGGATGATGGGGTCGTCTGATGTCCATTGTATCTTGTCAATGCGTTGTTTTTTATCGAAGAAGCGACCATCTGAAAGCGTTTTCATAGCCAAAATACCCATGTCTCTGTCAAGCGCCATTGGCATTGCGTTTTTTATGAAACTGTGATAATGGGAGTCAATCACATTAATGGGCATTTGAAGTGTTTCGAAAATGTCGTTGTCTTTTGTCTTCTCAAACATGCGTTGATGTGCAAAAGGGCTTTGATGGCCGGTAAAACCGATGTGTTTCACTTTGCCTTGCGCTTTGGCTTTTTCAAAAACTTCCAGAACATCATTATTTATCCGATCGTCTACATCTTGGGGTGTCCTCAAAGAGTGCACTTGCCAAAGATCGATGTAGTCACATTTTAGTCTCCTCAGGGAGTCTTCCAAATGCGTAAGTGCCGTCTTTTTATCTTTCGCCTGTGACTTGGTCATAAGGAAAATTTCGTCACGGTACTTAGGAACAAGGTACTTCCCATAACGGGTTTCACTTCCGCCTTTATCATAGGATTCAGCGGTGTCAAAAAAGCGAATGCCGCCTTCCATGGCCGTTTCAATCACCTCTTGTGCGTCTCGTTCAGTGGTCCATCCAATATGAAATCCGCCAACACCCAACATGGTAACATATGCGTTTGTTTTACCCAGCCGTCGTAGAGGAAGTATTTTTCCCCATTTGTCATTGGCTTTGTCAGCCAATAAGTCGTTGGCAATTAAAAGTCCACCTGTTGTAAGTGCTAACTGTTTCAGAAAATTTCGTCGATCGCTCATGATGCTGATTTTAGTGAGTAACAAAACACCGAATGCTTATGAAGCCGTTTAATTACATCCGAGCTATAAAGTTAATTAAATTTAATAGAAAAATTTAAAAAAAGATCTATCGCAGCAGCTGCTCCTTTAGGGAAGAACTTTTTTTGCACTAAAAAAGATTGAACCATGGACTGTTGGATTTATTAGCACTGATTTTGAAAAGAAGACGTTTGAAACATGCCATTAAAAGAGCAAGCTGTCCCCATATTCAATTGTATGAAAACTTACCAGATGAAATGCAAAATGCCAGCAAAAAACAACCATTTTACAGTACATGAAAAAACGTCTACTTTGAAATTAAATAAGGATACAATTTGTCGTTTTTGTATACGTATTCATTCATTTTATTGAATAAATTAAGCATTGTTCTCATGCTATCTGTAACCGCTGTATTCTTAGTTTCGTGGATTGTGTCAATGCCATCCACTAATTTGTAAAGTTGTCTGTCTGAGATATAGTAATTATTCCATAGCATTTCCACAATGGTTCTGTTTCCCTCCATGAAATATATGTGTTTAATATTCCTAAACTGTTCCATTGTATCTAAGCCAGTACCTAGCATCGCATTTTGTTCTGGAAAATGAAAGTGATACTTGTTTTTCAACAAAGCAACGATGGATGGCGCAATGTCCCAATGGCTGGAAACCGAGCGAATTAGCTTTCCTTTTTTAAGCATTGGAGAAAAAATAATTAGTGGGACATGGTATCTTTTAATGTTCTCTTTTATTGGGATCTCTGTCATCGGATGATCTCCTGTAATAAAGAAAATGGAGTTAGCATATCGATTACTCTTCTTCAATTGTGTAAAGAAATATTTTATGGCATCATCGGTAAAAGGAATTGTTTTCAAATATTTCATGTAACGATCAACATAGGACGGATTCACTTTGGATCTTAATATCTCATTTACTTTTTCCTCATAGATGCCGGGCTCCCTAATCATGAATGGACTATGCATTGAGCCTGTGTAAATAGTGTTTAAATAAGTCTGATTTGCGGGGAAGTCTCTAATGGCTATGTTCATTGATTCCAGAAGATCCTTATCGTTATATCCCCAAAAATAAGGGGGGATGCCCACAACTATCTTTTCACTGGCTTCCGGAAAACAACTTTTGTCATAAATAGTGTTTATCTTATTGTATTTTAGGAAATTGTCCTTGTTGTGAAAGTTTGCTCCCTGCCCATAAAAAAAGGATGTGAAATAGTTTTGATCTCTTAGTAAGGAGAGCAATGTATGATGGTATGGCAGTTCAGTTGTTAGGGTAAATCCTTTCAAGCCATGAGGTAAACTACCTAAAATACCGGGAACTGCTGCATAGGAACGTTCTCCAGTGGTGAAAAAGTTTTCGAAATACAGAGATTCATTCTTAATTGAATCTAAAAATGGCATTAGCCCTCTCGTGCCATCAGGAAATGATAGAAAATCATTCGCCAGCCCTTCGGTAATTAGTATGTAAATGTCTGGCGGAGTTTCTTTTAAATTAAAAAAAGGAGAAAGTACATCCTGATTGTTAATGGTATGCAGCAAGGGATAATCAAATGAAACATAATCAAACCCAGGATTCAATTCCTGATATTTTTTTATCAATTCGTTGTCTAAATCATTGCTCTTAAGCATTAAATGACCTGCCATGCTCAGACTCTTTCTTGCAAAGTAGCCGCATTTGCTTCTTCGCTGAAATAAAATTTCATGGTCTGCATACCTGCTTAGCCTGAATTGAAAGAAACCTCCAATAACAAAGAGCAATAGAACGATAGATGCTTTTTGGTAAAATTTTAATTGTGGCAAGGGGGTAAACAGTTTTTTCATAACCATTGCCAACCAGGAAAAACAAACAAAACCAAGGATTGCGAGAAGCAAGTAGAGCACTGAATTTTCAAAAGAAAAAGCTGTTTCCAATAGTTCTCCGATGCTATAATGATAAACGAAAACATCCAGGGGAATACCAACTTCGTTAAAATGAAAAATGCTAATAACGGATATTAAACAACTTAAAAAAAAAATGACATAGAGTAGCAGATGTGCAAAAAACATGCTCCTAGTAATTATTATCCTAAAAACAGGATATAGTATCACAAGTAAAAGGGTATAGAAAAAAATATCCGAAATTAAACCAATCAGGATGTTCTTACCCGTGGCCAGAAGGTCAAACGAAGCATATGAAATAACCAGTTCTAAAACTTTGTTTCCTGTAATTATTAGAACTGACAGTAGAATAAATTGAATGTAGTGTTTGTCTTTACGAACGGTCTTCGGCATAGTTTTTTGAAAAATGCAAAGTAATAGATTTTTATTGACCCTGCAAGTTGTGCATCAATCTTCCGACGCACGTCTCATTCTGTTCCTGTATGCGGTGAACGCCTTTGCACGTGAGATAAATCCAAGGTATTTCCCATGGTCTAATACACAGATGTTGAACCGTCCTGAAGTGGTAAACTTTTCTACCAGATCTTCCATGCTGTCATCCGGGCTAATAAAGTATTTGGGCATATACATGATGTCAGCTACTTTAATTTTATCGTATTTTTCCGGTTTAAACATGAAGTGTCTTACATCATCCAATTTGACCATGCCTTTGAGGTCTCCCTTTTCGTCCACCACAGGGAAAAGATTCCGGTGTGCCTTCTCAATTACTTTTACAAGGTCTCCAAGATTGCCTTTTGGCGACACCGTTTTAAAATCTGTTTCAATCAATTTAGAGACTTCCATCATTGAAATGATTGCATTGTCTTTATGGTGTGTGATGAGCTCCTTGCGACTGGCCAGCTGGTAAGTATAAACGGAGTGTTTCTCAAATAGGCGTATGGTGAAATAAGAAATGGTGGCTGTGATCATCAGGGGTACAAATAATTCATAGCCTCCCGACAATTCTGCAATCAGAAAAACGCCTGTTAAAGGTGCATGTAAAACCCCGGCAATTAAACCACTCATTCCAATAAGGGCGAAGTTGTGAATGTTTATGCTATGTGCGCTGAAGGTATTCACAAACAACCCGAATGCCAGTCCGGTGTTCACACCCATAAAGAGTGTCGGAGCGAAAATTCCGCCAACGCCTCCGGCACCAAAGGTGAGTGAGGCCGCAATTACTTTCAAAAAAGCAACCAGCAACAAAAGGCCAATGGTTGGATAAATGTTGCCACTAAAAACTTTAAACAAGGGATTTGCAAACAGGTGTTCCACATCGCCGCTCAAACAGGCATTGATCACTTCATAACCTTCACCATAAAGAGAGGGAAATGCCACCAGCAAGGCACCAAGTAACAAGCCACCCCAGATGAGTTTTAAATAGGTATTCCCGATTTTTCTGAACTGCTTCTCAATGAATATATAAACGCGTTTAAAATAGAGCGACATCAAGCCAGCAAGAATTCCCAATAAAATGTAGTACCCCAGGTCATTAAGGATAAATCCTTCTTCAACAAAAAACGGGTACAGCACATCCTGACCAAGCATTGCATAAGAAACCACAACAGCAGTTACAGATGCGAGCAATAAAGGCACCAGTGATGACATGGTGAGATCCAGCATGATTACCTCCAATGCAAATACAATTGCCGCAATCGGGGCTTTGAAGATTGCCGCCATGGCTCCTGCTGAAGCACAACCAAGCAATAGTATAATCTGACGATAGCGCAAATGCAAAAACTTCCCCAGATTGGATCCAATGGCAGCGCCCGTGGATACAGTAGGACCTTCAAGTCCAACGGAACCCCCAAAACCAACGGTGAGTGCACTTGTGATGATGGATGAATACATGTTGTGTGATCGCATCATGCCCTTTGCTTTTCCCTTTGCATAAAGGACGTTAGGAACCCCGTGACGTACCGGTCGTCTGATGATGTATTTGATAAACAGAACAGCGATGCTGATTCCTATAAATGGCAGAATAAAATACAAATAATGATGGTAGGCCGAATGATGTAGGTACGAACTGATAAAGTGTACTGAGCGTTTAATGACAACAGCGGCGAGGCCGGTGAAAATCCCAACCAGCACCCCAAGGATGGCCATGAACTGACGGTCATTGATATGCCGGATTCGCCAGGCGAATATTTTCCTGCTGATGCGTTGCCTGCGGGATTTCTTTTTACGTGCTTTTTTAGCCATAGAATGGTAAAAATACGAATCAATTTGTGAATTCAAAATTGAGAATCATCAATAAATTAGGATTTTATCGAATTTTTAAAAAAGCGAATTGAAACTTTCATCCGAAAATTTTAAAAAAGCGCTTTTAATAAATGCAACAAATCTTATAGGGTACATATTTAAATTCAGTTTAAAATAGAAGAAAAGACTTTCAAATTAATAGTCTGCGCCACAAATTCGTAAAAAATCATTAACTTGCGTCGGTTTTTCAAAGGGGTAAAAAATCCAAAATATTTAGTAATAGAAAACAGAAAATTATGTCTAAAAGCTCAAACGCGATAGAATTAGATGATGTGGTTGTTCGTTTTTCCGGAGACTCGGGAGATGGCATGCAACTTACCGGAACATTGTTTTCGGAATCATCTGCACAATTAGGGAATGAAATCTCAACATTTCCGGATTATCCGGCAGATATTAGGGCGCCAAGAGGCACAATTGGTGGGGTAAGTGGTTTTCAGGTGCATCTTGGTAAAAAGATTGTCTATACACCGGGAGATGTTGCTGATGTGTTGATCGCAATGAACCCTGCAGCTCTGAAAGCAAACAAAGAGTATCTCAAGCCGGGTGGAACCATCATCCTCGACGTGGATGCATTTACAGAAAAAAACCTCATAAAAGCGGGATACGAAACTGGAGATCCCATTATAGAAGATAAGTTGGGTGACTTCAATATTATTAAAGCCCCAATTACCACAATGACCGCGGCAAGTCTGAAGGAGTTTGGGTTTGATCATAAAACCGTGCTTCGTAGTAAGAATATGTACGCTTTAGGACTTGTTTCATGGCTTTTTAATCAACCATTGAAATATGTTGAGAAAACCCTGAAAAAGAAATTTAAGAAAAAGCCTCAAATTGCGGAAGCGAATATCAAGGTTCTTGAGGATGGGTTTAATTATGGTCATAACATACAGGCGATGACCCCATCATACATGGTCGGACCCAATAAAAAAGAAAAAGGAGTTTATCGTAATATTAACGGAAATACTGCCGTTGCATATGGATTCCTTGCTGCTTCTGAAAAGAGTGGTAAAGAACTTTTTCTGGGGAGTTATCCAATTACCCCGGCAACAGAGATTCTTCAGGAACTTTCAGGTCGCAAGGATTTAGGTGTTAAAGTTTTTCAGGCGGAAGATGAAATTGCCGGAATTGCAACTGCAATCGGTGCCAGCTTCGCTGGTGATATGGCGGTTACAACCACTTCTGGCCCTGGATTAGCGCTGAAGTCTGAAGCAATCGGACTCGCTGTAATGGCAGAGTTGCCACTGGTAATTGTAAATGTTCAACGTGGAGGACCATCAACCGGCTTGCCCACTAAAACCGAACAGGCCGACCTGCGTCAGGCTTTGTACGGTAGAAATGGTGAAAGTCCGGCAATTGTGATTGCTGCAAGTACGCCATCCGATTGTTTCCATTATGCGTATATGGCTGCAAAACTATCCATGGAGCATATGACACCCGTTATTTTATTAACGGATGGTTTCCTCGCAAACGGATCTCAACCATGGCGAATCCCTGCAATGAGTGAGTTAGCAGATATTGTTCCCCCGGTTGTTACACCTGAAATGAAGGATAACTGGAACGTAATGCAAAGGGATCCTGCGCGAATGAATCGTTATTGGGCTGCTCCAGGAACTCCCGGATTTAGACACCGTGTTGGAGGACTTGAAAAAGATGCGAAAACAGGGGTTATTTCTCACAATCCTGCCAACCATCAAAAAATGGTAGATTTAAGAGAAGCTAAGGTGCAGAAGGTTGCCGAATTTATTCCAAAACAGGAAGTTTTGGGTGATGTGGAATCTGATGTGCTGATGGTGGGCTGGGGTGGAACCTATGGCCATTTGACCACTGCATTTGAAGAGTTGCACGAAGAAGGAATAAAGGTGGCATACACACATTTTAATTATATCATGCCGTTGCCAAAGAATACGAAAGATATAATGAAAAAGTATAAGAAAATCATCGTGTGTGAGATTAACAAAGGCCAGTTTGCTGAATACCTGCGAATGAAAATTCCAGGGCCTGTTTACAATCAATTTAACAAGATTGAGGGTTTGCCACTTGCTGTGAAAGATATCAAAAAAGAAATTAAAAAATATTTATAGTCGCGATTATGGATTTATCAAATGTAACATTCAACTTTAAGGATTATAAGAGTGACCAGAATGTAAGATGGTGTCCCGGATGTGGGGATCATGCAATCCTTAATACGCTTCATAAAGCCATGGCAACCATTGGGGTGGACCCCGATAACATTGCTGTAATCTCAGGAATCGGTTGTTCCAGTCGTTTGCCTTATTATATGAACACCTATGGTTTTCATACAATTCATGGACGTGCTGCTGCCATTGCTTCCGGTGTTAAAGTGGCCAATCCTGATTTAAGTGTCTGGCAGATTTCCGGTGATGGTGATGCGCTTGCGATTGGAGGAAATCACTTTATTCATGCTGTAAGAAGGAATATTGACATCAACATTATTTTGTTCAATAATCAAATTTATGGCCTTACTAAGGGACAGTATTCTCCAACATCAAAAAAGGGATTTATTTCTAAATCATCTCCGTTTGGAACAATCGAGCATCCGTTCCGTCCGGGGGAACTGGCATTGGGCGCAAGAGGTGCCTTTTTTGCACGTTCAATAGATACTGATTTGTCATTGTCTCACGATGTACTTGTTGCGGCACATGCGTTTAAGGGGACGTCTGTTGTTGAAGTGCTCCAGAACTGTGTCATCTTTAATGATGATACACATGCGGCAATCACCGATAAGGCGCACCGTGCCGACAGGACAATTCTACTTGAGCATGGTAAACCCATGTTGTTTGGTCATAACAATGAAAAAGGACTGGCATTGGATGGCATGAAACTGAAGGTTGTTGAAATCGGAAAAGATGGCGTAACGGAAAACGATATCCTGGTCCATGATGCATTAGACAGGGATCCAATCCTGCATAATGCACTTGCAAACATGGAATATCCTGCATTTCCCGTTGCTCTTGGCGTAATTCGTTCAGCGAAAGTGTCAACCTACAACGATAATCTTATACAACAGATAAAGGATGTAAAAGCCGTTTCAAAGGTTTCAAACTTTGAAGAACTGGCACGTTCCGGTAGTGTTTGGGAAGTAGAATAACCCAGGCAGATGTTAAGTGGGCACGTGATAATGGAATTAATGCAGCCTGCTTGAAAGTGAAAAGTTTGTTTTATGCAAAAACGAAAAATAACCGAGCTGGAGAGGAAGAGTGTTCATGCATTTAAGGATGCTCCCAAATTACCTCTGGTTGTGGTTTTAGATAATGTACGGAGCCTCAATAATGTGGGCTCCGTTTTTCGTACCAGTGATGCCTTTCTGGTCGAGAAAATAGTGTTGTGTGGCATCACGTCTACACCTCCAAATAATGAAATTCACAAAACGGCACTTGGCGCGGAGGACGCCGTGGACTGGGAATATGTTGAGCACACCTCCGACGCTGTGAAGTTGCTCCGTGAGGATGGTTATACCGTGTTTGCAATCGAACAGGTGAAAGGCAGTGTGATGCTGGATGAACTTGTTTTAAAAAGTAAAGACAAGTATGCAATTGTGCTTGGTCATGAAGTAAAGGGTGTGCAACAAGCTGTGGTTGATATGTGTGATGCATGTATCGAAATCCCGCAATTCGGCACTAAACATTCGCTTAATGTGTCTGTTACCGGGGGCATGCTTATCTGGGAGTTTTACAGACAGTTAAAGGGCTTGCAATAAGGTGTTTTTGCTTTTTTTTGATGTATAAACAGAAAAATGGTGCAGGAAACAATTTCCTTTTTATTTCGTAATTATTATGACCATATTGGATGATTCGGAAGATTACATATCCGTCAATCAATTAGAATGTTTTGGAGTATAAAGTTTACACATTAAAAAATATTACAAGCCATCCCTTGTGGGCACAACTCAGCCCTGCCAGAAGGGAGGATATAAAAATCGTGGGGCGTGTTTTGCCTTTCCGAACCAATAATTACGTGCTGGATCAATTAATTGATTGGAATAACCTTTCCAGTGATCCTATGTTTGCATTAAATTTCCATCACCGGGGGATGATTGGAGACGCGGCGTACCAAAGTCTGAAAGCTTTGATTTTAAAAAAAGCACCGCATGCCCAGGTCAAAGAACTGATTTATAAGATTCGGAAGGGCTTGAACCCTCAGCCCGGAAATCAATCCGGTTCAGTGCCTGTTTTGGATGGAGAACGTCTGCAGGGAATCCAGCATAAGTACAAAGAGACTGTGTTGTTCTTTCCAAAAAAGGGACAAACCTGTCATGCATACTGCACATTTTGTTTTAGATGGGCGCAGTTTATCAAAGACAAGGAAATGGCATTTACCTCAAAGGAGTATGATGGTTTGATTCGATACCTAAAACACCATCCGGAAGTAACAGATCTGCTTATCACCGGAGGGGATCCTATGGTGATGAGTGCACGAAGCTTCTCACAACTCATCGACAAAGTGCTTGATGCGAATATCACCCATCTCAAGACCATCAGAATTGGTTCTAAATCACTTGCATACTGGCCTTACCGGTTTGTTACAGATCCGGATGCCGAAGATATGTTAAAGGTATTCACAAAGATTGTAAAGTCAGGCCTTAACTTGTCTTTTATGGCCCATTTTACACATCCTGTTGAGCTGAGTAAGGATGTGGTTAAAAAAGCCATTACACTCATTCAGGAAACAGGTGCTATAATTCGCACCCAGTCTCCCTTAGTGAAACATGTGAATGATGATCCTTCCATTTGGGAAGAAATGTGGAGCACGCAGGTTCGTCTTGGGATGGTGCCGTATTATATGTTTATGGCCAGAGATACAGGCGCACATCAGTATTTTAGCATCACGCTGGAGAATGCATTCACGATATTTAATGAGGCGTATAAAAAGGTGAGTGGTCTCGCCCGCACAGTGAGGGGGCCAATCATGTCTGCATCTCCCGGGAAGGTGCAAATGGAGGGCATCGTAGAAGCCAATGGGGGTCAGCAATATGTGCTGAAATTTGTTCAGGGGCGTAACCCGGATTGGGTGGGATTGCCATTTTTTGC
>JBFHER010000013.1:0-28998 GCA_041584055.1 Bacteroidales bacterium | reverse complement strand
ATTTTGTAAGCTGCCGTTCGATGTGGTTTTATTATTTTAAGACGATAAAAAACAAGCCATCTTCCATTTTAGCATTGATAGGGTGCATGGTTTTGCACCAAGCCCCCCTGTCTTAAACAACATTGAAACACACTACATTTACCTTCCTAAGGACTTATTTTGAGACCAATAAATCGCTATTTTAGTAATATTACAGCATCTTTAAATGCTTTTTCGATTCGGAATTCCATCTGATTTGGATTGTCTCTGTTTAGATAGCCACCTCTTTTTATCATTTGATTTTTGTCATCAGTCACCACCAAGGTACCCGGATTATATCCATCAGCAATTGGAACTTTTAAAACGCATGGACCGTCACTTTGAATCCTTAGTTTATCTCCATCGGTTTCAAGACTAATAGTTACAGGTTTACCGGTAGTGGTTACTTCCCAATCCTTCCATTTGAACTGGATCATACCGGAAAGAAAAATAAAGTCTGGTGATTCAACCCCTTTCGTCGTTCTTATCACAGATAGCAAGCCTTTTTGGTAAAGATCTTCGGTGTCGATTAAGTCGTTGTTGGATGCATTTGCGAGAATATGATCCGTTGTTAAACCATTAACATGCATCACTTCGATATTTTGAGCATGGTTTCCAAAATGTCTACCGTCGTAACTCACGCCGGATATGGGATTTTCTTCGCCCTCGATGCAAGGATTAAACACTACCACAAAAGGATCATTCCATGCTTCTGTTTCACGACGCAAAAGAATGGCAGGAACTTTCTCTTCAATGATTCCACCAGGCGCAGTTCCTTTTGAGATGGCGTTGTTTTTTGGCCCAAAAACAGAAAATACACCCTGATCTTTGCTTCCCTTAATCCACAACTTCATAAGGTGATCTGGCTGACCATCACTCTTTAATCTAAACTCCGCAAGCAAATCTTTATCTGATTGTCCAAACTTTTTATCTGTAAAATAATCGTAACCTTTAATATCGCCCAGCTTTGAACTCAATTCTTTTGTTTCAGCCATTTTCAGGCTCTTTCCTTCAACATCTGATATTTTCAACGACTGCCCGAGGTTATGGTAGATGTATTCGTGACGTTGTTCTCCGTCTTTTTTCTTTTTCGATTTAAAAACATCCACCACATAACCATTACCGCACGGTGTTTTTATTAAGGCAGATAAGCGCTGCTGATCAGATTGAGTTGATGGCTCAACAAATGACACTTTTGAAAATGTCAATTTATCAAATGCAGGATTTGGCTCTTCTGAAGCAGGAAAATGATTATCCAGGGTAAAAGGATGGTAACCTCTCATATTATGGTATTCCGACTTTCCATCAACAACCACCGTGTTGTGCGCGGCCATTTTAGAATAATATTCACGGAAATCAGAATGCCAATAGCTTGAACCTCGTCCCATATCAGCACCAAGGGCATAATTATTGGCAAATAATTCGATGGCTATGCCATTGGCATGACAATGATTGCCATAAGATGCAACAGTGGAGAGCATCATTGCTTTGTCGCCTTCTCCGATTCGTTGGGCAAACCAACTTACGTTAGGTGCATAAAAAGTTGGGGTGATTAGATGCTTTGAGGGCTCTGCGTCATGCTCGCTGACTGCTTTCAGTTCATCCACATAAAAAAACAATTCAAAGAAATCCCTACCCGAACGCTTATATAAACCTTTATCAATCAACTGATTCAGCAAAACAGTAATTGCGGCTTCCTTCTTTTCCAGATTATACTTACGATAATTGGCTATGAGTAACTCATAATTCTCCGGTGGCAGAATGCCATGCCCCGAATCGCCAAAGCCCACAGTATAACCATTCGGAAACAAGTATTGAAAAGCCGCCAAAGCCGCTTTTTCGATGATTGGATAATTGGCTAATTCGTTTTCATTTGTCACATTATCCAGAAGTGTCAATATCTCAAGCAATGTTTGTGTTACATGATAAGAATAGGAAGGTGATTCGGGCCATATGCCATTTTTCTGATCATATACCAACATGGATTCCTTGAGTGCAATTTGCCTGATAGAGGATTGCTCAAATGTATTTTTCAGGAAGTATTGCTGTCCTTTCCCGTTTTTATAAAATGAATCATCTTCCAGCACCATTGCAATGTAGGTCAGAAAGCGAGCCTGAAACAAATTCCAGTTGTTATCAGGGATCCCAAACTTAATGATTTGGTCTCCCCACTTTTGAAACACTGCTGCAGTGTGATCCAGGTTGTAGCTATTGGATGTGAAATAGCTGTGTAAAAAGTCAAAGGCAACGGCCAGATGTAAAACTGCCTGTTCATGTATCACCTCGAATGTTGCCAATCCGGAAATGTATTGTTGATTTGAGCCGTCCAGCACTTCCGGAGGATTTCGATAATGCATCCCTTCCATGTAGGTAAAGAAAACCGGTGCTGCGAATCTGGCATATTTTTCATCCCCAGTATACCAATATAAAAAAGCTGCGTCCGCCACGAGCGAGAGTATGCTTCGGTTTATCTTTTCGATGCCATGTCCAACTTTTGAGGGGTGTACCCATTCCTTTTCACCTGTCTTTTTGTTGGTAAAGAACATCCCCCTTGCATCATCAAAATAAGGTTCCACATCCTCAATAGAGGGCGTCGCATAATCGGTGGCCCAGTCCCGAGTCCCCGAAAATCGCACTGTCGGCACGGGTGCTTTGCCATCAGAATGAGAGAAGTTCCCAC
This sequence comes from Bacteroidales bacterium, assembly GCA_041584055.1. GTDB lineage: Bacteria > Bacteroidota > Bacteroidia > Bacteroidales > UBA5342 > JBFHER01. Next base: position 26,300 of record JBFHER010000013.1, on the reverse strand, counting down.
CTTTAAGATACACATTGGAATGCATGGTTTTCCAATTCATTTGAAGGCGGGAAACCAACCATAAAGAATCCTTTTCACAAAACCGAATGTATTTTTCAAGCTTTTCTTTCTTCTGTTCAATCAATTTTTTCTTCCATTCAACTTTGGCAATGGACTTTTCCAGCTGCGGCTTTGATTCTGTACGGATAAATATCCTTGGGTGATTAGAATCCTTATAATTATCACCCGGGCCGGCATTTACAATGTGTCCCGAAACCAATAGAAACAAAATAACCAGTGTTTTAACTTTCATCATTATCTGTTTTTGAATGAAACCATGTATTTAAAAATACTTTTCGGCAGTAAAATCACAATGTACTGCACAATGATTTATTTTTTCTTTTAGAAACAAGCATCCTTGCTATGTCACAAAGAACCTCGAAGCAGGCACGAAGGACCTCAAAGTTATATTTATTTGCTTTGCGCACCTTGTTTTCTTTGGGGTTCATTGCGAAACAAGCATCCTTGCTATGACACAAAGGACCTCAAGGCAGGCACGAAGGACCTCAAAGGGAGCTTATTAATTTATTTGTTCAATCAGGATCACATTCCAGGGTGCTATTTCTTTGTTAATAATAAGCTTCCCGTCCTTATCCGCCACAAGTGTTTCTGTGGTTAAGTTCTCTGCAATTCCTTTCAAGACCTTTACCTGTTCACGTGTTGGAGGCTCTGGCTTACCCATTTTCTCCCATGAATGACATACATTGCCATGATCTTTATCAAGTACTTCAACCTTGAACATGGCACCAGGAGCTAAGTTACAAAGAGACAGATCCAATTGCTTCGATGTGCCTTTGCTTAAATAGTCATATCCTTTATAGCCTGATGGCACCGAACCTTCTTCTTCTTCAGGATAGTTGTATGCAAGCACAACAAGCTTCCCGTTTCCAGAATTACGACTCACGAATACATGGTCGTTTTTAAACAATTTCTCATCACCTAATTGGTGCAGCATGCGGTAGGCATGATAGGATGGCTTCACCAGGCCCTGGAAGTTAATCATCCCAAATCCTCCATGAAAGATACTTGATGCCCCACCTTTTTCCTCAAAAATGTCGGTAAATGTCCAAAATGCAAGGGAGTTGGTAAGGCCAATGCAATCCAAATTTGATCGAACGATGTACGCTGCTCCCGGCAACAGATCGTGCATGCGATCACGACTGCTGGGGCTTGTATTCCATTCTGTAAGATGCAACTCTGCATTTGGAAAAGCACTATTTTTTACTGTTTTCTGCAACCAGTTCAAATCTTCAACAAGTGATTTGGCATGACGGGTTAAACCTCGTCCTTTTCCGGTTTCCGGATTAAACGCATAATCAGTTGGGTAAGGGTGACAACTCACAAAATCTACCGGTAGGTTTTCCTTTTTACAGAAATTCAAAAAATCCTCGATCCATACACCTTGCCATTTTAAGGTATTGATATCTTCAACTTCAAATACTTCCTTTGCCGCTTCGCGGTCTTCAACTTCACCGGCAAAACGGGCATCTGGAACGAAGTTGCTGGTGGCAGGGCCACCAATCCTTAAACGCTCATCCACCGACTTAACAGCTATAGCCGACTGTTTATACATTTCGAAATACTGTGATTTTGTTCCATCCAAAAACAAAGGGTATAAGTTGGGTTCATTCCAGACTTCAAAATACCAGGTCAGCACTTCATCTATGCCATACCGATCAACCACATGCTGAGTAAATGCTTTCACTAAATCATGCCATTGCTTAGAAAAGTCGGGACCGGGTGTGATGTTTGCTTTCCACCAAAATACCGTTTTTGAATTTTCTGCTGCAAATTGATTCGGAAAGAAAGCCAATTCAACAAAAGGACGAACATTCATATCAAGTAAACGATCGAACACATCATCAATGTATTGCCAGTTATATACCAGTTTACCTCGCTCCGTTAAAACCGGAAACATATCCTCATGAAATAGGCCATGAAAGCGAACATATTCAAAACCACAGTTTTGTTGTACCTTCTCCATTTGTTCGAGCCAGCCGGCACGCAATGCTTCGTTGGCACGCCCCGCGCCCACGCATTTACTCCAGAAATGATCGAACTTTTCTCCTTCACCGGTGGCACTTACATTTACGTGACTTTGCCCACTGATAGCTTGCGAGAGGACGATTGCCAGCAATAAGATAACTTTTCTAATTTGCATTCTATTTTTGTTTAATTGTTTATTATTCATTCCGGTTTGCACCTGTCCGATACACCTGAGATCAGCCAAATTTTCACCCTGTTTTTGAAGCGAATTTATTGCCTGATCAAAATACAAAGGTAAACAAGCCTTCACAATAGTAACAGAATCCACATCTCAATAAATAGAATATATGTTGCATGGTGAATGAATGTATTAAGAATATGTTTACAACATACAAATCAGTAGAAAAAATAACAAATGTAACATACATTAAAAGCAAACTCGCGAATTAGAGAATGGTGTTACAAGCCATATTTACCATTCAATTTGTGAAAGAAACACGTTTATCCATTCCCTTTTCAGAAGCTGCCAGTTGGGATTTGGCTGCAATTGAAAAACTGCTCGAATTGAGGCCAGTTCCGAAGGCTTAAACTGGCATAGGAATCAATTGCCTTTGATGCATATTAGAGCACTGTATGTTGATGGATTGGCCTAATGAACTTCAATGGGTATTTGTTTGAAGATTGGACCATTTTTTTGTGATATCCCCTGTATATTTATTAAGAATGTTCCCTTTTTGTCTCCGGTATAAAACGTGACATTTGCATTTCCAAGCGAATCCGTTTTCAGGTTATTCTTCCATAAAAGTGTGATTCTGGAATCAGGAATCGGGCTGTGGCGTTGTTCTGGTGTTTCGTATTTTGGACTGTAGAAGCTTAGTACCTTGCCATAGCGTTTGGAGGTAAACAGGTTCTTTATTTCTTTTTTCTCAACAGGTGCATTTTTGCCAGGCAAAGTCGTTACGATTAAAACAGCAGCCCCTTTTGAATTGTATTCTGCGCCCACCATGGCTCCCTTCGCATAGGCAATACCTTCGATCATGGTACTGTTCAGATGGGATATTGCTGAAAAACCAAGATCCCGTTGATCCACGCCGTCCAATATAACCTTCGCACCAACGCTTTCGGCTCCGGAGGTTGAAAGAATATCATCCCCTTCCACGTACAATCCGAATCCAAGGAGCTGAATTAAACTCTCCATATCTAAAATATTCTCACCAAAATCGGCCTGAGTCAATGCCGACACTCTACCAGTTTGGTAGCGCTCTATGCTTCTCTCAAACTCTCCCCCTTTTTTTGCTGTCACCGTTACTTCATTTAAGTATTTGGTTTCCCATATTTTAAACAAGGTATCGAGGTTCTCTTTTGCTTCGTATTCCTCCACCTTATATTGCTCTACAAAAGGTTTTAACTCGGGATAAAATGTTTGAACAATGCTATCACGCAAGTCAAGTTCTTTATCAAAAAGCGTGAGCCTTACCCTTGAAAAATCATTTTTCTTTTTGGTTGAAATAATGATCGTTGGGTTTGTCTTTCCTTTAAACTCAGGTTTAATCCAAAAGCGTCCGTTTTCATCCGTGTTAAAAGCTTCTGTTTCTATTCCAGCGCCAAAACTTGCCACCTCCAAACGTGCCTTGGGCACCGGTTTGTTTCCTTTGGTTACAAGCCCACGAAACAAATCATAGTTAAAGAAACGATAGCTGGTATCCGCTTTGTTTTTCATATCGCTGTACCAATCGAATTTACGCCATCCATGGGTGAGCATCACAAGATCTAAATGCTGTTGATTAACAACGTCGCCTGCTGGTTTAATAAAATACTGGGAAGGTTTGTAAACGGCACCTGAGAGCTCTGTTTTAAAAAAAGCATGATCTCTAATGTCAGGGATTGGAATGTCTGCACTTAAGCCATCATATAAATGAGTGATTGTAAGCGACAAATTTGCATCAACGGGTTCATCATCGGAGGTCTGTAGCTTCATTTTCAAATTGTAGGGTCTGCGTAATGAAAAAGAAGGTTGGGGCAGGTCCACATCAAATTTGACATCATCCTCAGACTGAATATACACAAGGCGCTCGGCAAATGGTTCACCCAGGTGATCAAAGAGTGTGAGTTTTGCAATTCCTTCTGGTAAATTGCGTTTCGAAAAATGAACCATTATTTCTTGCTGCAATTCAATTAGTTTAACGTCAACGATTAATCCTCCCATCTGCCAAACAGCCGTTACCATTTCCGGTCCTTCGAAATTTTTCGCAAGTTTAAAAAACACATCACCGTTGCGTTCTCCAAGCATTGTTAAAGCATATCCGTGATCTGAAACCCCGGGAAGCGGGATTTCACGTTTAAATATTTCGGGCGTTTTTATCCGAAGGCTGTAGGTTTCACTTTTATCCGGGACGATACTGAATTTACCCATACCATCGTGCATCGCAGAAAAATTGGCAATCACTTCTCCATTTGCATTGATAATATCACCCGATATATTTACTGGCTCTCCTTTGCTATCAACACTGCGAAATGCCACAGCCTGTAACAAACCATCAACAAGTGTCCCCCCTTCCGGCAACATTTGCACGTCAAGGGCAGATGCGAGTGGTTTGATATAACTAATCCCAGTAAAAGGGGATTGAACCAGTCCGGCAGTAAGAATTACTTTTAAAACATCTTCCGACTGATACTCCGGTCTAAAAGGAAACTTTAGTTCCGCAATCCCTTCCGTATTTGTGCGAATTTTTCCTTTGTCAAGCGTTTCTTCCTCACCCAGAAGTTCATAATTTAACAATTCTTTGATTCGGGGTTTGTAGTGGTCATTATAGATTAAAACCTTCAAATCCACCTCATCATTAAGCGAATAATAGCGTTTGTTAAAGCGAAAATCAAAATTATAACTCTCCCGTTTTTCCGAGACCAGTTCGATGGTTGTACGAAAGAAACTACTGCAATCCTGATTCAGCATATTGGAGCCATAGGCAACCATTTGATAAAAACCTTCTTTCAGAAAATCACTTAAGGCAATTTGTCCTTCGGCCACACCATCAAATACCAAAAACTGACTCGAATGTACAAGTTCGTTTTTACTGTTCAACAGTGCCACAGTAATTGTTTGCGAAACATTACTGGCTTGATGAAGAGGTCCGTGAATGCTGTATCCTTTGAACCAAATGGTGTCAGGCACACTGAATTTGGTTCTGTCCAGATGCAAAAATAAGTGTTGTGTCAGTGGAAATTCCTTCAGTCGCTTATTTTGAATTGTATTGAGCACATCATTTTCCTGAGCAATCCCTATGTTTACAAGGAGAGATAACAGGATGATCCAAACGCAAGAGAAGATTCTCATATCTGTGGGATTTAATCATATTTTTAATACATCATTATCACGTCAGTGCTTTAAACCTTACAGATACTACTTTTATCATCTTACTAAAAATTACTCACAGAAACATCCAGCAAAATAAATATTAGTCCTGTTTAATTAATTTTATTACTTCCCTGCCATCCTCTCCTTGTAAGATTATCAAATATGTACCATTTGGCAAATGTGCGAGATTCAGTTGGATTTTTCCGTTGGTGAAGGCTCCATTCTGGTTAAAACATTCCCTGCCTGTGAGGTCATAGATGGAAACGCACTCAAAACTAAGTCCGGCTGCATCAATACTCAAAACATCTCTCATCGGATTAGGCCAGACTGAAACGTTTGCCGCCTCTGCACTTGTATTTTTCACTCCTGTCAACACATTGTTTTCAGCGTTGTAAGTTGGGGACATCACTTGAAAACTGCCTGTTCCGTTTTCATAGCGACCATAGGACATGTCGGTCGTTTGTTCGCCAAAACTGATTTCATCAATCACCTGCCCAAAAGCATCTGATAAAAACACTGTTTCTCCTGATGCAGAAAGTTTAAAGCTGGCATGCAGGCCAGACTGCAAAGTATCTTTGTCTGCCCAAACAATCAGGTAAGCATGCGCAGCAATTGTAGTACCCGCAGGAAAAGTCCATTTAAGGATATCATCTTCATCATCCGAAAGATGGTATCCGTCCAAAACGATGGCTTCTTCACTGTTGTTATAGAGCTCAATCCAATCGTCGTACTCCCCGTTCTGATCGAGCATTGTATAACTGTTTGAAGCCAGCAGTTCATTGATTACCAAAGCTGAAGATACAATTTCGTTGTAAGTGGCTGTAAAGGAATAATAGTCGTGTTCCGCCCGTCTTGGAGAGAACATACCGGCTGAAGTATTCTCTGCATAAATGTAATATTGGTTTTCAGTATCCCGAACCAAAATTTTCACACCAAAGGTTCCGTCATTCGCGGCACCATCGCCATGCGCTCCATCATCGTACATTTCATATTGTTCAAACACATCGAAAGCATTGTTTCGGTACCCAAGGTAAGCATCTGTAGCATCTGAGATCTTTGCACTGATAAAAATTGAATCATTCACAACAGGCTCTGATTTCGACAAGGCAATGTTCCCGAATTCCGGTTCTGTTTTGGTAAAATCAGACAAACCAAGGAGGTAAGCACTTCTTCCATTCATTAAACTGGCAATGCCCACAGTGGATTCAGCTCTGGGTCCTGTGCCACTGCTTACATCACTGCTTAGATTACTGAGAAAATTGGCATAGGTGAAAAACTTATTGTTATCGGCTTTAACAGAGGCATCGATTGAATTTTGAAGCGCCTGACCAGTGGTAAAATAGGCTTTATTATCAAAATTTTCGAGCAAAATGGTTTTACAATGTGCCAGGTACATTCGCTTATATCGTGCATCACTTAAAAGATTTTTCACCAGGGGATAACTGGCATCACTTTGATGCAGCAGATGACTCATTTGCTGTTTTTGAGACGTTGAGTTCAAAGTGCTGCTGCCGGTTTGTGAGAAGCGTCCAAAGGATTCGTTTAAGTCCCAGATGACAGGTACAAACCGATCGTTGTCGTCTCTGTATAAGTAGTAATTTTGAGTAAAGGCACCGATGTAGCTATCCAGGTTCACCAGTACATTATCAAGCGCTAACATCCACAATGCCCGGTTTACATCAAGTATCCTATGAACTTCAGAGCTATGATTACTCAAGGTATCACACAGATCAATCAAATCCTGCCACCCTGCATCCGAATTCATTTCGTAAGCGTTTGAATAACTTGTGCTATCCTGCCCAAGATACACCAAATTGGGGTATTGTCCTGTTCCCGGACCTGCACCATCAATGGGATTGCACTTAAAAAAGGCATTCTTTTTAGAGCCAAACCGACTTTTAACAAACTTCTTTGAGACTGCTTCAGAATTGCTGTACAATCCGATTAGGGTGCCATTGACGTAAACATTGGCAAAATTGGACAAGGGAGCATCCATATACTGCCGAATGATATGATAGGATAACACCTCTCTTAGAAAAGAAGGATCCATGGCTGCATTGCTGAGTTTGATATCTGTATAACCTTGATAATCCTGCTCTTTATAGGTATCCAATTCAATATGAAACGGATTTTTAACCTGTCGTTCACTGTAGGTGCTGTTGCCTTTGTACTTTACACCAACACTATCAAACACGGCTCCGTTAATGGCGACACTTTGTGCCATGATGTAATTTTCATCCCCGGATTTCTGAGCATCCAACAGTGCATCCCAATTGCTTTCCGCAAAAGTAATTTCGATGGTTTGGATGGTATCCATGTCATAAAACCCCTGTGCCAACAGGCGATACCCAATCATGAAAAGAAGGGATAAGGTAAACATTCTGCCCATACTTAAAACTTTAAATTCAAAACTATTATTTTTTTGCAAAATAATACTAATGAATATTACTTCATGAAGAAATCAATATAGACGTCTGGTTTATCAACGAATTCAAGGATTTCTTCAATGAAAGCAATGACCTTTTATAAAAAGGTGTCATTTACCTTAGGTTTTGCTATTTACCTTAATATTATTTGACCAATATGTTATATACTGTTTCATTTCCTTTTTGATCTTTGATGCGGCACAAATAGACACCTTTGGGAAACCCATCCAGATTCACTGTGTATTGTTTTTGGCCGAAGGCATTCTTCTGGAAGACGAACTGACCTGAGAGGGTGCTTATCTGAACGTCATCCATGCCATGCTCAGCGGAAAGAATAACAAAATCGTTTGCCGGATTCGGGTAGCACTTAAAGAGGTGATTGGCCGTAATCTGCTGATTGGCTACATTTACCCTGGTAATAACCAACTCGGGCATGTTTGATCCTGCCTCTTTGCTATAGAAGCCAATGTTATTCTTGTCTGTGGCAATATCCGTAATGATGAAACTGGCCAGATCATCACCGCTCATCTGTGCTGACACATACGCGGTTACATCCCATTCATAATACTTATCTGCCGTGTTAACTGCCTGTGACCCAATAGCCGATCCCGCTTTTGGTGCATTGGAATAGGTAATTGTGCCTTCTGTCCAATCGTCGGTGGTTCCTGAAACCACGATCTGACTCGTCTTTGCCGATTTTGCATAGAGTCGCAATGTTGCCTTTTCCAGCTGATCAACATCATAGACATCAAACTGAAGATAACTCATTCGTTTAAAATCAAGGTTTGATGTTTCCTTTATAAGTAATTCGGTTTCACTGCCGTAGTTATTACCTGCATAAGATCCGCCACGCACATAAGCATCATGAATCGGGGATAAGGTGACCACTGAGGAATTTCCTGTGCCACCTTCCGACTTCTCAACCGTTAGCTCTCTGTACAACACCGCCTCATGATACAAATCATTCCCTGCTTGTGTTGCACTGATGGTTGAAACACCTTCACCAATAATTACAATTCTTGAATCTTCAATACGAGCCACCGCTTCGTTTGAACTGGAATAAACAATGTCTAAACCAGAACTTGCCGTGGCACCCGGCAGAAAACTTGCGTCTCCTACTTGTTTAACCGGAAGTGCATCAAAAGTGATGGTTTGATAAGCCTTTACAACTGTGAGGGTCTGACTTACATCTGCTGCAGCATTGTAAATTGCCGACCCCGAAATGGATGCTGTAATGGTGGTTGTACCCACTGCTTTTAATTGTATTTTTCCATCAACGATGGTCGCAACATCGGTATTTGAACTGGAGTAACTTAAGTTTAAGCCTGAATTCACGGTTGCTCCCGGAGCAAGAGGCTCACTGGTATAAGCCACCGTTCCCAATGCCGGAAAAGTAATGGTTTGATCAAGTTTTTCTGATTTATTTCCCTCAAACACCTGAACTTCAGCCAATGCAAGAGGTGCAGTTCCGTTGATTTGTATTTTCACACGCTGACCAATCACATTTCCGGCATCCACCATAATCGATGAATCGGGTGCTGTTGTAAATGTTTCGGTAAAAGTCACAACATTCTCTGAATTGATGACAGAAACTGTAAAGTTAGACAGGTTTGCTTTGCAACAATCATCTGTTCTGTTGAAAATCGCTATGGTTCCGATGGTATCGTTGGCGCCCAAATCAACCTGCCACCATGGATTTTCCTCACTTGTGGTTAGGCTGACCGACCCATTTTCATATGCGCCATCCCCGTTGCCATCAATGGCTTTTGCGGCAATGCCTTCCCCATCGGTGGATGATTGAGATGCAGTTCCACTCAACGCAAGGTTGTCCGGTTCATCCTTCACATTAAAAATAAAACAGCTCATCCCCTCACCTGAAATGCCCGTCTCAAACTTATTGCCAATGGCATAAAGCGTATTCGTGGAGCCTTCAATAGGGGTATCATCCGTCCAGTAATGAACATTTACCGGCCCGTCAATTTCAAATGCATCCACACCAACAAAAAAACGTGGAACTGCCGTTTCACTTTTATTTATAACCCACAATACCACCTGATCATCTTTACGAAAAGTGATGGTATAAACATTTGACATCCCGGCGACGGTGGAAGTTACATAACGGCTGTCCAGGATATTATTTGAAAAATGCTTCATCATGTAGTACCCTCGCAGACGCGTTCCTGTTCCATTTGCCGGGAAATAAATGGATCGCGTTTCCTGATCAATGCCTCTGGACCATATTTCGAAATAGATTTCACCGCTTAGACCAGCAGCATAGCGATTGGCCTTTTTGATGTATTCACCAATTTGTTTATACATATCGCGCTCTACTCCATAGGTGGGAGATCCACTGCCAGTGCTGGTTTCATCATCGTACATTGGTTTGCCAAGAGCCTGTGACATTTCAATTATTTCAACCCACTTGTCGTTGGATTCGTTTGCGTAATTATGACTACAAAAAGAGTGATAAAGGTCTTTTGTGCCTAAAGAATTCACATAATTTAAATAGGTAATTCCCTGTGAAATACTCCAGAATCCCTGATCGGAAATCAACGGACGTTCAATTCCCCTTGCATCCAGTTCGCTATACATTTTACTGAGAATATCCGGTACTTTATCCGGTCTGACGTGCCACATCCATTCTTTAGAAGTAGACAATATGGAAATAGGAACTCCCTGTTTGCTCATGTACTCACAGTAATCAGCCAGAAATATGCCATACTTGTCGGTCTGCATCACTTTTGTATTATAGTTTACAATCCAGTCTGGCAGGTTGTTGTCATCTCCGTAACCATCATAGTCAGAACGCATGGTTGCAAAGAACTTGATGTTTGGATTCACGCTTTTTATTGCCTGCATGGTTGCAACCTGCTTGTCATAAAAGGCCCAATTCTTTGTTCCTTCAACCATCTCCTGGTTTTTATCATACTGAACCCTGCATACATTAAAATTAATATCTCCAAAGCTCCATTGTATGATCTCATCTTTATTTTGGGCATTTTGGATGGCTTTTGAGCTGCGTTCCATGTCCCCACCAATCATATCGATTGTTTGCTTGTAGTTGCTGGTATTAACAATAACAGATTGAGCAGAAAGTGACATTGTTAACACAAATGCACTAAGAATCATGAAAATTTTTGTAATCGAATGTTGCATAATAATTTTATTTAAGGCTTGATTTTATGGGTATAAATTTAATCACGAAAAAATTTCTAAAATACGGAAACAATGTCTTTTTATGTGATATATGTTGCAAGATATAAAATGCTTAGCGTTTTACAATTTTGTTGGAAGTAACAATTCCTTCGTTACTGATTTTTGCAAAATAAACACCTTTATCCAATGCGCTCATGTCTATCATGGTTTTCGTTGAACTGATTTCCTGCACCAACATCCTCTCTCCGATCATGTTAAAGAGTTCCAACTGTCCACTTTTGGCATCTGCAATTTCAAGGCATAGCACATCTGTTACCGGATTTGGGAACAGTCGCACCTCATCAGCTTTGACCTCATTAATGGCCGAGCCCTGTTCAACAGTGAGTGAAAACAGCTGACTGTTTGCAGGTGCGTACATGTGATCTCCTTCCTGTGAAACTCTAACATACGTTTTCCCGGGTCCGACAATATGGATTTTTCCATCAACAATTGTAGCGATGCTGTAATTGAAACTTGTATAAGAAACCGGCAAACCGGAACTGGCCACTGCAGGATCAAAATCTTCATCACCAATGTATTTGGTTATGTCGCTTATGGCAATGGTTTGACTTTCTTTAGCTTTAACGGTTATATATTCAACACCGGTACCTGCATTAAAATAAAGATTCCCTGTCTGAGAAGCGACAATGCGGGCTTGACCTTCTCCCACAAGGTGTATTTTACCATCCACCACCGTTGCCACATCCGGGTTGGAGCTAACATAGCTAAGTGGCAATCCGGAACTGGTGCTTGCAGCATCAAAATCATCTTCTCCAAGGTATCTGGTCAATCTGTTGAATGTAATTGTTTGATTTTCTTTAACCGGTGCAGTTACAGGTTTGGTATAAAATCCTGTGATGCTACGTTTTGAAAGACCATCCCCTTCCCATTGAACGGCCAACGAATTACCGCCGGTACTTTCGAAATAGTGAATATCAATTTGATGCCAACCAGCGGCTAAACAGGTGCTCCCCGATTTAGTGACGTTGGCATGTGTGCCATCGTTATCCACAATTTTATTCCCATCGATGTACAAGCTTGAGCCGTCATCAGATGTTGTATAGAAAGTATAATCGCCATCTTTGGCAACGTTTAGGTACCCGCTCAATACAATGCCGAAATAATCAGATGCTGTTGCCATATTGAGGTTAACTGAACTGGTGGTACCCATATTCAATAATTCCTGTTCATCGAAATTGGGCAAAGCTTTCCAATTGCCTTCATAGTAATAAAAAGCAATGCCCGGAACAGCATCTTCAGGCAGGTCAATCGCGGCATTTTCACACGGCCCAAGTCCAAACAATCCTTCCAGTTCTCTTTTTGAAGTGCCCGGCCCTTCATATTGAATGAGCAGCTCCTCATCCCCGGTTTTCTCGAAATATTCCACCCTAATTTCATGAAATCCTTCGTTTAAGCAGGCGCTTCCCTCAACCTCCGTTGCCGTATGGATGCCATCATTATCAATGAGTAAATTCCCATCGATATACAAACGCGACCCCTCATTGGTTGCAGCAAAGAAGGTGTACAAACCGTCTATTGGAATTTCGATGTATCCGGTAAATAGCACCGCAAAATTATCATCAGCCCATGCTTCATGCATATCTATGGCGTCACTTAAGCCACTTTCAATTGGTGACAGCTGGTTGAAATCGGGCAAATTATCCCATGTGCCTTCATAATAGATATAATTGATTCCCTGGGTGATATAAGATGGCACACTCACATCTCCCCATGCATCTGCGCAACTGTTCGCATCCCCTTCTGTTATTGCAAAATTATTTAAAACAAAGGCATCTGAGGCTCCGCTAATATTGATTTGCAATGCTTGTGCTCCTTGCTTTAAGATGACATTGCTGGCGATTGTAAGGTCCTTCCAATCGTTTAAGCCATTTGAGTTTTCACCTCCAAAAGGAATTGCAATTTCATCGGTAATATCCTTTCCTGCTGCAGTAAATTTTATTTTTCCGTTTGCGTTGGCTGAGGCATAACGAACAGATATGTTATAGAGCGCTGTAACTGGCACAGCGATGGTATAGCTTAACCATTCATCGTCTTCAAGACTGGTAAGCATGTATCCCCCTTCGGAGCATGTGGCTATATCAACCCCCTGATCTAAACGATACTGATTTCCAGTATTTGTGTTGTCTGAATCATGGTATGTACGACCTTCTGCTTCAATTGGAAAATAATCATAATTTTCAGCTTCGATTGTCGTGGGAACAACATTCATTGCAAACACAGGCAAGCCTTCAGAACTGAAACCGCTAATGGGGTCACCGGGGCTTACCCGGTGAAACTTTAAACCACCATAACCAGGGTGATCCACAGGATGATCACCATTTTCGATGCCAATTGTCTCAGTTAAAACCTGAAATCCGCGTTCAAGCCATTTCGTATCAGTGCCAGGCAGGAGCAAACGATCTTTGTAATGGCCCAAATTCATCTCATAGATACCATTTAAATTATGTTTTCCCCGGTTCCAGGCTTCATCGGAGAGATCACTACCGGTGTAAGGGTTTATTTTCAACGATGTCCAACGTCCCGTGCGATCTGATCGTTTTATGAATTCGCCGGATTCTACGGTTGGCTCCCATGGTGTTGTTTGATCAGGATAGGTATGATCCCAGCTTAGATTGTATCTGAAATAATACTCCAGACCCAATAAAGGACGATTGTCTAAATGACCATACAAATCATCCCCCTGATTCCATGCCATCTCGCACATACATGTGATAATAGAAACGCCACCCAGGGCATGTGCCTGATCGCGTGAACTTTCCTGACTTTGGCCATTTTCCCAGATGTAATTGGCCATCACTTCGTTGTAGCCGTAGTCTTCTATCTCATTGGAACGTGATAATTGCGAGTACTCATCGTAATATTCGTTTGATGAGGCTTGTTTGTCTGACAAAACAGGAGGACCTGAAGGGTAAGGCAAGTCATCTGAGCGATGTGGTAAGCCCTGCAAATAACGCAATGCCCTTTCATACATGACCTCGTTGTCGGAAAAGATCCCCATGGCCATCAAAGAACGATATCCAAACAAGCCCTGATTCCCGTGTCTGCCCGGATCTCCCTGATATATATTCCAGTAAAATGAAACATCCTTGCTGGCAATGGCTGCTGTGGGAGCTTCAGTTCCTGACCATCCGGGATATACCAACATGGCTTTAAATCTCTCAATATCCGCCTGAGCCCAACCATCATAGGTGCTTCGAATAATTTCTGCACCTTCCAACATCTTCCATGGGCCACGTCCGTTATTCAATGGAAATTGATCTTCAATCCGTGTGATATTGACCCACGAATTAAAAATCTCAACACATTTTTCAGCATGCCTTACATCGCCTGTAATGTACCACATAAGAGCATTATAATACGCGGCGAAACCATCATTAATAAACGGCGTGTGACTTGTTAATGTTGTAATTCCCGGGTTGCCATTTACATTGTAATTATAACTCGCATAAGAACTTTGTTTTAGCAAATTGAATGTTGATAACCAAGGTTCTACCCCAGCTTCTACATTATATTTCATTCGTTCTAAATCCGATGTCTTGTGCGAGATACCGGGATGAACAAAATTTTGTGCAAATGTCTGTGTCACTAAAATCAATAACACGAATATTATGTAATACCTCTCTTGCCTCATTGGTTTTCTGTTTTATCTATATCATTTTTTGCTACTTGAAAAATCATCTATTTTACAATTCTGATTTTCATAGAATCTTATTCTTGCTTTTATCTCTTTATAAATTTATTCGTACTCATATGATCCTTATTCACTGCATTAACAATGTAGATGCCTGTTTCTAGTCCATTTAAAACGACAGCCTGATTATTGCTTACGATTTCCTCCTGAACGACCATCCGACCTGTGCTGTTATAAATTTTCAATCTGGCACCATCAGCATTTGCAATGGTTAGAATATCTCTAACAGGATTTGGGTATAGCCGCAAGGTATTTAAGTGTGAAGAGGCCTTGTTTATACTTGTTCCTGTTTCATTAAAAGGTATAAATTCCAACCAGTTTAGATTCCATTTGGCCCCATTTGAGGTTATTCGGATGGTATCAATGCCTTCGCTTAACTGAAACGGCCATGTGGATTGAACTGTTTTCCATTGTTCATCCCCGCCTGTAGCGGCAAAGCTTATGGTATCAATGATCTCTCCATTTTGATGTATGATGAAATCTGCATCAACCTCTGCTGAAACCCGACAGTCAATAAGGAAAGATCCTGATAATGGGGTTTCATACGCCACCCAACTATCGGCTCCAGAGCTGGATATTTTATCCCCCGTACCTTCGTCGGTAGTAGCTGATGTTATAAAACCCGACATGGTCATATAATCTTCTGCCTGAATAACCCCGGCACCTCTCTTTTCAAAATGAGAAAGAATGTAATTGGAACAATGATCAGCAATTCCTTCAAATGATGGAGAAATGTTTGTTCCACCAAAACTGTGTTTGGCATTTTTAACTGTCAATAATTCTACGTCGGCATTCTTTTCAGTGGCAAGCGCCAATAAATATTGAGAATTAATGATGGGCAGTGTAGGATCTTTATCCCCATGCAACAATAAGATGGAGGGACTGTTTTCATCCAAAAATTCCGAAGGACTGAGCAGGCGCGCCAGTTCCGGTTTTTCTTCCACAGTTCCACCTAAAAGTCGCGTAAAAAGAGAACCATCTTCAAAGATAGAACCTGGCCTTAAATCTGGATTTAAGCAAGAGGTTAATGGATAAAATGATGCCACGCATTTATATTCAGGGTGAATATCGGCCAATGCAGCATCCCCCTGAAAAGAGGAGTCTGGTGCTAATGCAGTAACCAAACAAAGATGTCCACCGGCTGAGCCCCCCCAGATACCATAGTTTTCTTCGTCCAAGTTATACAATGCCGCATTTTTAAGTAGAAATTTACCCGCATCTTTGCAATCTACTGCAGACTCATATGTGGTAACAGGAGATTTTGCCAGGCGATAATCAATTGTAGCACAAACAACACCGTTGGCAATCAGCTTTTGCAGGGTTCCCAGAAAGGCAGTTTTAAATATTGCTTCTTTATCTCCGCCGGCCCAGCCCCCACCATGAACGTAAACCATCCACGGATTTTTTTCCTGCATTTTGTCTGCATCCGGATAGAAGATATCCATTATAATATTCTTTCCATTTACGGATTTATAAACCACATTCTTTTTGTAGTTCACGCCTTCTACAAAACCATAAACTGAAGCCTGACCGTGAAGCAAGCTTAAACCGGAAATAAAAAACACGACGAATAATATACAAAACTTCATATAACTGTTATTTAATTTTTATTTATCTTTTGATAACCTTGTTTTCTCCTATTGGTCTGAATTGTCTTCTGCTTTTACTGCTGCAAAGGTATCAAATGAGCAATCATTTAGTGTAATATCATTGCCTATTCCTTTATCAATGACAGGCCCGCAACTGATAATTGTATTTCCACTTGTTGAGGGTTCAAGTACAATTGTATATTCTGTTTCATTTGTGATAGTTGAATTATCACCGGTCACAACAATTTGACGTTTATCCGTATCAACAGGCCCCGGCGTTCGGTGAAAAACAATCGTATGATTATTGCCTTGCACATCGGCCAAATTATGCGAGCCCATGGCATGGGGTGACGGGATGATTGTCCACTCAATATTCATATTACTTCGACCCAATCTAAAATCAGACAAAGGGCCGAATGCAAAATTTCCTGAAGAATTGATGATTTTACCGCCAGAAGACATATTGAAATTTGTATGATAGCAATCGATTGCCTTAGAATTGGAAACAACAGCTGTTCCTCCCAAATACAAACGAATACCGCCACGCATTTTTTTGACTGTACAATTTTCAACTGTTACACTTCCTGTTTTATTGTACATTCTGATACCATCCTCACACAGGGTACTCATTTCGTCCTTTGGAATTGGTGTGTTATCCATGTGTGGCCTTAAAAAATCAGTTCTAAAAGGCAGGTCGTATGCGTTGGAGTCATTATAAAAATCGGAAGTAGGACGGGTGATTCCCTCAACAAGACAATTTCGGATCGTTGTATTATCGGCACCACTTTGCATATATATTGCATGACCGAAGGCTCTCTGTTGCACCTCAACACTGTCTAAGGTATTGTTGTTACCCGTAACCAGTAAAGCGCAGCGTTTATCCAATCCGAATGTATTGCCGGCACCTATGCCGTAGATACTCCCGTAACCGTAGGGAAAAGAACCTCTTACCGTTAACTTAACACCTACAACCCGATTCCCGTTCCCGGTCACATCCATAACCGCAGCCCCCTTAAGGCCTTTGGCTAAATTTTTCCGATCCTGGTTGTAAGCACTAAAATCCGTCACCTCAGTCATGCCATTGCGGTATGTATCTTCAAATTCTCCACCTCTGAATGTGTTGTTATTACCAGAAACGGTGATATAGGTTGTACTTACTGAACCCACAGGCACCTTGACATAAACACCTGTCAGATTAATGATGTTATCAGATCCAGCGCAAAGAATCTCTCTTGAATCTCTGCTGAGGTCTTCGAGATTATAGTTCCCAGGAGTCATTACAATGGTTTGATTGCTCTGCTGCACAGCTGAACATAACGCTTTCAATGAATTCACAACGATTTGTGCACTCAACAAACCACTTGTTAACATTAATGCGATAACAAGCGATGTCCGTTTTCTTAATACGTATTTCATTCGTAAAATACCTTTTTTAGTTTCTTTATTCAGCACAAGGATCAAGCATTCGTTCCTTGTCATTTTATGCAATGATGACCGTTTTATTGCAAAAGGAAGAATTGCATCTTATTCCTTAACGATCTTTACCGTTTTCATGGCACGCTCACCTTCAAGTCTCAACAGGTAAACACCTGACGACAAAGACTTAAGATTCAGGTTAATTTCATGCTCCGAAGCGTCAATATACCTTTCAGAAATCTTCTCTCCTAAATAGTTGAAAACACTTAATTTAGTATAGATCCTGTGTCCAGTCCTGATGCTTACGATGTCCGTCACGGGATTTGGGAATATGGAAACTTCATCATCCATAGTATTTTCGATACCAACAGGCAATTCAGTTACAAGAAGTCCTAGTGATGGCGCTGTGGCCCCTTCCTTTGAGTGAAAATCGATGCCATTACCAACAAAATCCGCATCTCTAACACAAAGTGTTACAATACCATCAATCCCTTTTTGTGCGGCCACAAAATCGGTTACATCCCATGTTCCCAAAGTACTGATTGACGCATCGCTTATTTTCGCACCAATTTCAGGCTGGTTCCCGAAGTTTATTCCCGTCTCAGTCCATGAATCATCTGCCACCTGAAAAACAGATCTTGTACCCGATGCTCCGGATCGTTTATAGACTTTCAATACCGCATATGTAATAGTTCCCTGGACCTGACTCAAATCGAATTTCAAAAAGAAATAACGTCCGCTCCCCTCATCACTCGCCTTGGTGACCATGTATACATCATCACCATAATTGGTCATTGGCTCGCCACTGTTGACATAGCTATCGGCCAATGGTGCGAGGCTCATTAAAGATTGACTGTTCCCATTTGAAATGACCTTGATACTGACTGGCTCAGATGTGGTAACAGCATTGTTATTATCTGTAGCAATGGCGGATAATACATGATTGCCGACGGGAAGGTATTTCCATGAAAAAGAAAACGGTGCTTCAGTATCTGTCCCTAAAAGTATTGAACCCACATAAAAATCAACCTTGGTGACCGTTCCCTCCAAATCAGATGCTTCAGCAAAAATACTCACACTGTCTGCTTCCATAAATTCGGTATTCGCTGCTGGCGCACTTAAGGAAACATCGGGGGATGTATTTAACTGTACGAGTGAGACAGAAAAATTATTTATCCGAATGGCATCATCAGCTCCTCCAATGTAGAATCGGATGGGATGTAGTCCTGCAGATAAAATTAAATTACTGCTGATGGTTTGAGTAGACCAATTTGAACTGCCACCAGTAGACATCAATACAACATCTTGATTTACAATTTTGTCGTTGAGTGCCAAACTTATTTTTCCATCGTCATTTACTGCAGCATAACGCACATCCAGTTGATAAGTTCCGGCATCCGGCACAAAACAGGAATAGGTAACCCACTCACCATTTTGCAGTTCAGTAAGCGCATAGCCTCCTTCCGAACAGGTATCTATATCCATGCCCACATCACTTCGGTAAAAGCTGCCTGAATTAACACCATCCATGTCGTGGTAAACGCGCGATTCACCACCACCGTTGTAGTGATCAAAATTTTCAGCCTCCACCGTTCCTGGCAAAACATTCAGTGAAAACACTGGCACGCCACCATGAAATCCGGTCACCGGATCACCGGCACAACCATCCGGTCTGTAGCAAGTGAGTCCGCCATATCCCAAATGATCCAGTCCAAATCCGTTTTGTTCCTGCCCCGACTCACGGAGAGACACTTCTCTGCCCCGACTTAACCAAACCATATCTGCAGAATCCACTCCCTGCCTCACTTTGTAGTGGGCATAGGCGATTTCGTAAACCGGACGCGAAGAAGCCAAAAAATTGCCACGGGTATAATCCACAAACTGACCTTCGGTAAAAGGATTCATTTTTTTTGAAAACCAACGTCCGCTGCGATCTCGGCGCTGAATAAACTCACCACTTTCAACGGTTGGCTCCCAGGGTTCAGGCTGATCGGGATAAGGGTATTTATAGGATACATTATACTTTAAGTTAAACTCGTATCCCTTTAAAATACGATTGTCCAGAAAAGAGTAGATATCATCTCCCTGATTCCATGCCATTTCGGCCACCGATGCCAATTGCCCAACACCCAGTATTGTGTGGGCCTGATCACGTGAACTTTCCTGCGATTGACCGTTTTCCCAAATTAGATTCCCTATGGTGCCGTTGTAACCGTAATCAGCAATGGTACTTTCCCGTCCGTTTAACTGGTAAACATCAGCGTATTCGCTGGTGGATATTGGAGACGAAGAGGTAATTGGCGGACCTGAAACATATGGGATATCATCTTCTCTGTGCGGTAACCCTTTCAAATAACGTAAAGCTCTATCGTACATAATTTCGTTATCCAGAAAAATGCCCATGGATAAAACGCCTCGCCAGCCAAATAAATCCTGATTTCCATGACGCCCGGCATCTCCCTGATACAGGCGCCAGTAAAAGGTACCATTGTCGTTGGTTACCGATGCCGGTTTTGCAATGTTTGAGTAGCCCGGGTAAACCAACATATCCTTAAACTTCTGTATATCTTCAGGTGCCCATCCATCATAGGTACTTTTAATGATTTCAGCTGCATCCAGGAAACAGAAAATAACACGACCGGTATTGAGCGACTCTGTTCCTCCTCCGGTAAAACAAGTCAGGTTGCTCCATGCATTAAAAATTTCAACACATTTATCTGCATGCCGTGTATCTTTTGTTACAGCCCACATCAATGCATTCAGATAAGCCGCTTCCACATCCGATTTAAAGGCATTGGAGTTTGTACTTTTTTCTGTAATTACCGTAAAACTGGGGTCTCCCTGAACATTATAATCATAGGAGGCTTTCCCGTCGCTTTTCAGCTTCAGATAGGATTCATAATACGGCTCAACCTTTGCACTCACCAGGTAATGCATCCGATCCAGGTCCGATTGTTTGTGCGAAATACCCGGATGGACAAACTGGGCAAGAAGCCCTTGCATGCTCACAAATAAAAGAATGAAGAATAAATATCTTTTTCCAAATCCCTTAATCCTTATAGCCAAAGTTTTAATCATAATAGTTGCTTTTATGGAATCCTGATCTGATTGAAGTTATTTTTTAACAACAGAAATTGTTTGTCCTGCCTCTGTTTCAATGTCATACACATAAGTGTCTCTCAGTTCAAAACCCTTCAATTCAGCTTTTTCAGAAATAAGCGGTTTTTTGATGTCAGGAACCTGATAGAAAGGATTCTTATTAACACCACTTGCTTTCGCAAGGGCTTCGCCTCCCTCAGATGTTAATTCAGTATAGGCACGAATTCTACAATTTCCTCCCAGCTCAGACTTGATCACAGCTTTTACGAGGGCGTCGTCTTTCCATTCCAGTGATACAATTTCAAATCCACCTCTGGCACGTAAACCACTTACACTTCCGGTGGGCCACACATCCGGTAAAGCAGGAATCAAATGAATGGCTTCATCGTGACTTTGCATGAGCATTTCGGTTAACCCGGATGTAAATCCAAAGTTACCATCAATTTGAAATGGTGGATGCGCATCCAGCATGTTTACATAGGTACCACCGCCATTTGACCCTGGTACACCGACCAGCTTAATCTGATCTGTCATCATTTTATAGGCATGGTTGCCATCCAGCAATCGTGCCCATTGGTTGATTTTCCAGTTCATGGACCACCCGGTGGATGGATCACCGCGATAAATTAACACATTCCTTGTAGCCTCCGCCAGTTCTGGTGTACGATAAGGCGAGAATTGATTGGAAGGATGCATTGCATAGAGCTGTGAAATATGACGGTGCTTGTCTTCGGGGCTGTCCCAATCATGTATCCATTCCTGAATTTGAGCGTGTTGTCCAATTTGATTTGGCGCTAATTTTGGAATGGTTGCTTCGATTTGCTGCACCAGATCAGCATCCGCTCCCAGGATTTTAGCTGCCTCAGCAGTTTTGGACAGCATGTCGAAAATCAATTGATTATCCATGGTGGTTGCATAAGCAATGTTCACCATGTTTGGCATGTGTGCAGGTCGATTCTCCGGTGAAGTTGAAGGTGCAAATATCAACCATCCATGTTCCGGTTCTGGCGTTAAGAAACTCAGGACGAACTCTGCCGAACCTTTCATGGCAGGATATACAGAACGCAGGTATGCTTTGTCGCCGTTGTACAAATATCTTTCCCACAAATGCTGACTTAACCATAACCCACCGCTTGGCCACATACCCCAGGTAGCCCCATCCACAGGACCACAAATACGCCACAAATCGGTGTTATGATGACAAACCCATCCGTCGGCACCATACATATCTTTGGCCGTTTTCTGACCTGCGACAGACAATTCTTTAACCAATTCGATCAATGGCTCATGGGTTTCACTCAGGTTGGTTGGCTCTGCAGGCCAATAATTCATTTCTGTGTTGATATTTACTGTGTAAGCACTTTTCCAGGGTGGATTCAGGTCGTTACACCAGATTCCCTGCAAATTGCCGGCTTGTCCTCCCGGTTGAGAAGAACAGATCAATAGGTACCGTCCGAACTGAAAATACAGAGCAGCCAGGGCAGGGTCATTGCCTTTGCTAAACTCCCTGATGCGAACATCGGTTGGATTTTTGATTGAATCTGTGATACCCAAATTAAGTGATACCCGCTTAAAATAGTTTTGATAAAAAGCAGAATGATCAGCCTTTAACTGTTCGTATTTTTTTGTTTCAGCATTGCTTAGAAAATTAACAGCACGCTGATGCTCATCCGCACTCACATCCTGATAATTTACAAAGTTGGTTGCAATTGATACATATAAAACAGCACTGTTCGCACCGCTCAGGCTTATAGAATTGTCGGTTGAAGACAAAGATCCTCCTTCCGGTACAATCTTTAGACGTGATTCAAAGTTTACACGCCCTTTTATGGGAGGTGTATTTTCAGGTGTTCTTTTACTTTTAAGGTCAGCACTGGTCCCTGTCATTTTTAAAATTGCATTGCCTTCAGTTTCAATGTTTACCACTGCAGGTGCAGGTCTGTCCATTTCTGCTGAGAAGCTAATCTTACCCTTCTCACTTGCCGTTAGTTTTATAACCAGTACCTGATCGGGAAAGGAAGTAAATATTTCCCGTGTATATTCCACGCCATCGACAATGTATGACGTTTTAGCAACCGCAGCTTCAATGTCCAACTCACGGTAATAATCAGAATATTTTTCATGGCCATCAAAATCAAGTCTCAAATTACCAACTGTTTCATAGTTCATCCCGTGGGACGTTGTTGAGATTATTTTCGCATTGGCCAGGTTGTGCGCTTCTTTGTACTTACCATCAAACAAAAGCTGACGAATTTCATCGAGGATAGCTTTAGCATCAGGATTATCGTTTCGATGAGGTCCTCCTGCCCATAGTGTTTCTTCATTCAATTGAATGTTCTCCTTCTCAGGGACACCATAGACCATGGCCCCTAAGCGTCCATTGCCAAGGGGCAGGGCTTCATTCCAGTTAGTTGCTGGTGCATTGTACCAAAGTTTTAAACCATTGTCCTGTTTCTCTGGCCCCGCGCAAGCACTTATAAGCAAAGGGATCATGCAGATTGAAACCAAAAATAACTTCGTTTGTCGCATTAAATTCTTCATTTTTTATATGCTAAGTTTTAATATTTTATAAAATGATTGCTTTTTACACATATCCCATCGCTTAACCGAATGAAATAGATGCCTGGTAACAAACCACTTGTTGAAATGGAATGGGAATCACCGGGAATATTAGTGACAGATACTTTACGGCCAGAATTACTAAATATTTCTACTTGTGCGTTGGTATTATTTTCAAAATTCAAATGATCAACTGTTGGATTTGGAAAAAGCAGCAAGGTTTGATTCTTCTTATTGGCTTCAATATCGGGCATCGCCACACTGCTGTTCAGCGGAACAAACTGAAACCAATTGATGTTTCCTGCCCAGCTTCCAGAATTTTTAAATACCAGATAAACATCATGTGTCCCATCCTCAGCTGTTAAATTACCACTTACCGTTTGCCAGGTTTGATAGCCTCCCGTATTTGGAATCGGAACAGTTCCAATAAGAGTACCAGTGGCGGAATCCAATCGGATTTCCACTGTGCTTCCTGTTGTTTTGTGCGCCAAACGCATCTCAATACCACCGACCTTGCTTAAGTCAAGATCACTAAATTTTAACCAGTTCCCGTTGCGTATGGATCCCACGTTCTCTCCACCATCTGTGTCCGAACATGTTTCAATGGATGTGCCTGAATTGTCATTGTAATCTTCTGCCTCTATTCTATCAAAAAACACACCTTCATTGCCTGGTACAGTCTCCTCAAACTGCATCCAGTTAAAGTTAAAACTTTCTGTAAAAATGAGTTTAATGGTATGTTCTCCACTTGTAAGCTTCATATCAACGCTCGTTGATTGATACTGTTGCCAGACGCCTGTATTTGGAACCATAACGATTCCTTTTGTAGAACCATCTACATAAACTGTTATTACACCACCATCATACCTTGATGCCACTCTGAATGTCGCTTTGTAGGTTGTGTCTTTTAAAACACGAATATTATACTCAGCCCAATCATCCGTATGAATGTAGGCCAAATTCTGACCACCTTCACTGCAATCCTCCAATTGCGTACCATTTTGGGAATCATAACTTTCAGCCTCAACCTTACCCGGAAGAACTGGTAAAATAAGCGTACTTGAATTTTCAAGTAATACATTGCTGAATGCTTCCAACTCTGACGTATTACTCGCAATAATGCGCGCATAATCCCCTGGCATATAGCTCATCTCAACAACATCACCCATGTAAATTTTACGTGCCGGATAAACCTGTATCGCAGTATCTCCTACGATGGTATTAACTGTTTCTACTGACTTACCATTTATAATAAATGTGAAATTTTCTGATTGATCATGAATGGTTCCTATTTCGTTGTTGAATTCAAAATTTGCATATACCCCACTTGCATCAATGCCTGCGTTTTCGATTTCGATGGGCAAACCTAAATTATATACCCGGAGGTCGTAAAAATCATTTATTGGTACTCCCAATTCAGTTTGTAAATTCCCGGATGTATATGACAGAGCAACTTCATCGTCAGCTGCAACTTCATTTGCAAGACTAATAAGCAGATAGCTCTGATCAATCAAGGTTATGCTGTCGATGGCAAGCAAACGCTCATTTGCCTTCACAGTAAACCCTTCTATTGAATCATTTCCAGCAATGTAATCAGATACTTTCAGAATCACTTGTTTTGAATTCTCACTGTTTACATGAGCTGTAACACTGATTGGATCCCATTCACCTATCCCGTCTAAACACGACTGGCTTGAAGCGGTTGTATTGTTTTTTTGTACAATACCACTTCCCAATGAAATATTTTTCCCATTGTTAAATACTTTGTTGTCATAAGCCACGCCGCTCGCACCCCCCGACATTCCTGTTCCACAACCTGAAATACAATTACGTTTAAAATCACATTTCGATGTTGTGATACCTGATTCTGCATTTGCAATGATCCCTTCCGACCCACAGTCAAGTATGATACAATCGTGAACAACAAAACCCTCTGAAGCCGCGTTGCGAATGCCTCTTCCCTCACTCCGTATGACCTCACAATTGGAAAATAACAGATTTTTAGACCAGGAGCAATTGATACCACTCCCATTGTAGGAATCTTCAAATCTTGAATTTTTAACTGTATAATCAATCACGCGTCTGAGGTAACTATTGTGTCCAGGCCAGTAAAAGATGCCATTGTGATGGAAATACACATTGTCCCAGTACCCACCCTTTACACCTTTCAAATGGCAGGCATCAACAGTGTTGTGAATCTCAAGGTTTTCAAGAATAACATTCTGATGGTAAGTGGCCTCTTTGTAAGCATCAAAGAAAATACCGAGGCTATTTCCCTGTGGATCATTGTAATCAGGATCATGACTTACTTTGCTCTCAGGAATATTTCCATCTAGAAGCATATTTCGAATGGTCATGTTGATGCATGGTTCTGTTCCATCATCCACGATCATTGCATAAGTAGCATCTAGTGGCAATTCAAGACGAGTGGCAGTGCCTGCACCCTGAAGTGTTACATTGCTCTTCATTTTAATTGACGAGTTTAGAACGTATGTTCCGGCGGCGAGTTGCACTGTACCTCCACCTGCAGCAGCAACAGAATTAATTGCTACTTGTATTTCATCGCTGTTACCCGCAGGCACATTTACATCAATTGCATTTACAACCGTTGCAGTAAATAATAACAGTACTGCAACCATCAGAAGCTCTATGACTTTTCGTTGCGATTGACTGTTTGATCTTTTTATCATCGTCCTGTTTTTAATGCCATTAAGGCAAAATATTTGCCTATTTTATTGACTTCCTTTGCGCTTATTCTTTGATAACCTTATAGCTAGTACTTCCATTCTCAGTAATCAATTGTAAAATATACAATCCCTTCCTCCAGTTGGAAATATCCAATGCTGCGTCGGAAGTTCCTTTTGGAAAAACGCCTTGTACAATTTTTTTTCCGAACATATCAATTACACAATAGGACTTCGTCT
>JBFHER010000012.1:0-29428 GCA_041584055.1 Bacteroidales bacterium | reverse complement strand
TGTTTTGGGACTTTGCAATCCTACATATTTTGGAGGTTTTATGCGTTTTGTAGCGGAGGTTAAAATACGTTTCTGCACGTTTTGGAGGGCATCACAAATTTCAATCATTTCACCTTCGAATCCAACTTCAAGCATTTTATCGAACTCATCCAATACCAGGGTTGAAATGCTTTGTGTTGAGAAAGACTCCTTTCTCAAATGATCAGCAATCCTCCCGGGAGTTCCAATGAGCAGGCTGGGATTCTGCTTTAAATCGATTTTATCCTGAGATCCGGCTCTCCCACCGTAAACTGCGTTCGTTTTATAACCTGTCCCCATTTCCCGGACCACCTGTTCGATTTGGATTGCCAACTCACGCGAAGGCACCAAAACAAGGACCTGCACCTGCTTGCAGTCAGGATCCAGTGCTTCAATCAGTGGCAGCATATATGCCAGTGTTTTACCGGTACCTGTGGGAGATAACAAAAGAACATCTGAATCAGACTGAATGGCCAATCCGGCCTCTATCTGCATGGGATTCAGTTTCTCAATATTTAATTTCTCAAGAATGCTCTTTTGATCCTTAATGCTTTTTATCATAGCGCAAAGATACGCTTAATAAACATGCACCAAACATTGGAGATCCTCACTAAAATACATTCTTAGATAACAATGGCTTCAGGTGGTAGCCATCACCTGTCATTCTGCATCTTGTCCAGCAAGCTAAGCAGACGTTTATTCTGTTCTCGTAAAAACATGACATCCTTTTCCAGAATGCTGCAGTTGTTGCAATGTGTGGGATAATCAGTTGATGGATCTTCATGCAGTACTTCTTCATCCCCAATGGTGACATTATATAATAGCACAGGCAGTGAGCAACTAAAATAATCGGCTATTTTTTTTAGTTGTCTTAAATTCCAGGAAGCCTTTTTCATGTTGGAATAATAATTTGAATCCGTCATGCCCAGAAATGCAATTAAATCTGAGACTGGCTTGCCTTCTTCTTTTAATAAATGTTTAACGCGCTTTTTAAGCTCCATGGTCAAACCTGTTTAAACAATCCGATATCACTTCGTTAAATTTGCTGAGAACGAAATAATATTGTAATTTTGCAGTAAAATATGAAATATAATTTCGTGTTTATGCCGTATTCATGCAAAACACACAAATTAAATTTGTCTCAAAGGTAAATAAAATTATGAGTGAATTTAGTCCAAACACACGGAAACAAGCGGTAGCAAGTCAGTTTATTTTGGATCAGGACGAACGGATCAGGAACAATCTGCGGCGTATAAGATTGGACAAACCAATGAGAGTTGTTGATATGGCCAGGCAATTAAACATATCAACAAATCAATACTCAAACCTGGAGCTTGGGAAAAGCAAACTAAACCTACATCAACTATTCGCCATCATCCAAATATTGGAATGTCCTTACGCTTCTGTTTTTGATTTTGTAGAAGAATACAGCCAATCACTCAAGGATGAAATCGAACAACTCAAACTCGAAATCATCCAGCTAAAGGATCACAACCGACTGTTAATGAAAGAAGTGCAAAGTCAGGCCCATTCTTAATGCGTTTAAAACGGTGGGATCCAGTTGTATAAAAGCGGGCTTCATTTCACACCCAGCTCCTTCGAGCCAACGCCTGCAAAAGGAGGTCGTAACAAACTAGGTTTTATCACGCATCAACAAAACCGGAATCTGTGAGTTGAGGGATAGCTGCTCACTTATACTTTTATGAAACACCGAATCCAGAAAGTAATGTTCGTGCTTTACAACAACAAGAAGATCAATGGCATTTGATTGAATGTAGTTATTTATGGCATTAATAACATCTTTACCATACAAGCTATGAAAGGAATGATTGGGATGCATCTTTATTATGCTCATTATGCTTCGATAGGTTTCTATGTCTT
Source organism: Bacteroidales bacterium (assembly GCA_041584055.1). Taxonomy (GTDB): domain Bacteria; phylum Bacteroidota; class Bacteroidia; order Bacteroidales; family UBA5342; genus JBFHER01. The sequence continues at coordinate 27,529 of JBFHER010000012.1, read as the reverse complement.
CCGGTAAAAAAGCATCCTCTTTATTGCTGATGTGTAAAAAATGGATATTTGATGTAAAAACACTCGCGATCTTTAAAATATCATTCAGGTAGAGTTCATGAAAATTTAATTTCTTTAAATCAGTGGCAAACACGATGTCCCTGATTGGCTGAAAGGCCCCACCTTCGGGAATAACCAATAGTGATGAATTATTTTTTTCAAATATATCATCTTTAATTATTTCTTGTTGTTTCTTATTGAAGGCCTTGCTTTTAGAAACCGGCAACACCACCATGTCAATTTTCTCGGCAGTTAATATCTTCCTAATTTCATTCACTAGTTTACCATATACAAAATGATAATTAAACTTCGTTTTAAGCTCGAGATCAACTTTTACATGGTTATTTAAATAATAATTATTCAGTTTTGATACCTCCGTATAGGCTTTAATCCAGTTGGCTTTAATTTGGATATTATACTCTTCTTTTGTGATGTTGTTATCTATCTCAAAATCAAAAACATTTAGCATTGTCAGTTCTGCATTAAATTTTCTTGCAAACTTAACTGCATAGATGTATGCGTCCTGATACATCGGGTTTCCTATCTCAAAAGGGAATAGTATTTTCTTCATCTTGTGTGTTATTATGTTAGAAAACAGAACTAGGCATACTGTGTTTCTACTTTTTAAAGAACGATTCTAATATCTATTTTTAAAATCCTTTTCTCCGTTATTACATAGTTACTAATGTAAAAATAATTAATCAAATAAATTACTTCTTCATGGTATAATATAAAATGATAGCCGATCAAGTAAATTAACAAATAAATGGTTGTTACACGAAGAACAACGAAGAAGACACAGAGCACCACGAAGCCTTTGAGGCACTTTGATTTACTCAGTGGCTCTTTGTGATATAGCGCTTATTCTCTGGAATGGCTGTTGCACGAAGAACAACGAAGGAACCACAGAGAACTACGAAGTTTTATTGAGACCTCACCGAGTTATAGAATGTAATCTAAGAAAGACCAACAAGATCAATTTTATAAGTTCCTTCAGGAATGGTAACGCTAACAGAACCAGGATTTGAAATATCAAAAGGAATTTTTCTTCCATCTAATCTCACGGCTGCGATGCCAGATACATAAAAGGTCACTTTGGTGCCGGAAGAAATGATTTGACCAGACATCCCCTTTCCCTCACCTGCAGCAGTCATATAGAGAGTAACCGGGGCATCCGCTTTAAAACCCGTTGGAATGGTCTGCCCTGACTTAAATGAGATACCCTTTACAAAATAAGTACGCAATTTTCCGGCAAGCATTCTGTAAACGACATTCTCAGCAAGAAACGATGCCGTTTTATTTGATGCCAGGGATGTTCCTGTCGACGTAAGCGCTACATCTTCAACATCTCCTTGTTGAATGATACACCCGGTATATGCCCCTGTTGTTACTCTGGCCAAACTGCCGATAGCATGGTTCTGATCTCCAGGGAAAAGCACTGTCAGAATATCCGCGTTGTTATTGTTTGTCGAATAGTTGTTATACAGGTACTCTGCACGATAATGGTGCCCCCTCATCTGATTCACCATCTCTCTCTTTTCAACTGAAACCGGAGGCGTACCAAGGAAAGTGGCCAACTTTACAGTATTGGTGCTATACAACACAGGACCTAAGGCTCCCTCTTTCTCCTTGAGTTCTGAATGATAGTATTTTTTGTCCTCAACCGATTCCAGGATTGCTGTGTTGGGATGCCAAACGATGTTGATCATTGCCCCGGGAACATCGGTTGTTACATGATCCATAACAATATAATATCCATTCACCCCATCCGCTGCCTGCACAAACATCACATCTCGGCAATGTTCTCCTTTGATTGCTGTTTTGCTGCAAGCTCTGAAGTATTCAATACTGGTACCAACAACCCCTTCTGTTATTCCGTTGCCATATTTACTGCTGTGTCGCTCACCGTCAATCATTACAACATTTCCGGATTCAGAGTTATACTTAATAAAATCCCATGAACTTGTGAGCCCTTCCGCTGAAACGTCATTATTTGGACCATCATATCCGGAATTTCTCAAAATCCTTTCGCCATACCCTGACAGACCAATAGAATTGGCTTCGTGTTGCGCATGCCAATCCACTTTTTCAGTCATTGACAAAACACTTAAATACAAAGCATCTTTGGATTGATTGTTCCCAATTAATGCAGCATAATTATCAAAAATCCGGCTGGGGGCCATTTCTGCTTCATCTAAATTGATTTCAATCGGGTTGTTTTTTGAAGCAGAACCTGCCATCATAACATAGGACAATAAATACCCCTGAAGCGTTGCCGTCTCCTGTGTCAGTCCACCTTGTTCCTTTAACTTCCACATAGCCCATTTGTATGCCTTATCAGAAAATCGGGCAGCTCTCGCAATGGTTGGTGTGGATATTTCAGCGCCATTCACAGCCCAGGGGATTCCGCTTCCCCTCGTGTCACCATAAAACATATTCGCTCCAAATGGAGCAGCTGCATAACCGTACATAAATTCATGCATATTACGCAAGCCCGGATTACTAAAATAGTCGTTGTATCCCATGTATTCCATCAGATCGAAAACAGAATTTTTAGCCCCTCGTCCGATGTGATTAAATCGACCTATTACATAGCCATTTCCGGCAGGAGAATAACCATCCTGGAAAAAATGTATCGCTAAGTCCGTATCGTATTGTTTTTTTGCTGCAGCAAAGTTTGCCGTGTCATTCACATATTTATACCACATCATTCGCATGGCGATACCATGCGGTTTCCATTGCGTTGTTACCAATTTAAAGATTTTATCCCTTAAATCGTTCTCGTATCTAGCAAGGCTTGCCTCATCCAGCTCATCACGAATAACATCCAGCGCCAAAAGCGCATGTAAGAGCTCATGGGATGGCACAGAAGAAGTGGCAGCACCAGTCCCAATTTCCATTGTACGGATTCTGGTTTCGAATTTATTTTTAATTGCGTTGATATAATTCCTTTTATTAATTGGGTCAAGAATATAGGCCAAGGCATTGGCGCCCATCACATCCCTTGTTTCACCATCACCCTGGTTTGCGATTTTCACGGCGCTTATTTTCATTGCCCCATACATTTTTGAAGTTTGAGCCAGATTTCTCCAATACGAGTAATCTGTAGCATCAATAATATTTCCTGCCTTACTTTCTTGTTGTGAAATAACAATACTTATTATTAACGCAATAATGATTCTGAGCTTATAATATGGTTGTTTCATACGATTATTTATTGTGTTAGGCATTTCGTTCACTTGAACTATTTTCGATTCATTGACTCGAAATCCTTGCATCCAAATTCATGATAGATTCAGCATTAATGTCTTTCAACCTTGATACAGACAAATATAGGGATTAATGCAAAAGGAAAGACACCCGAGAAAAGTAAAAAACAAATGTGACATCCACAATCAAACATTAAATATAAAAATATAAATTTAGTGGAAATGTCTTATGATTTATTATAAAAAAGTTGAAATACAAACCCATCCAAAGCATTCTTTCCTTGATGTTACTTAAAATATTATTGAATTAAGTATCTTTATTTTTTAAAAGAAATGAATCAATGATTAACAGCAAGTCGCTTACGTTTATATTTCTCTTTCTGGCAATTACTGTAAGGATTTCTATTTTTGGTTCTGACAAGTTCAAAATCGGCTTTTCCCAATGCACAACCGAGGACCTTTGGAGAGAAACCATGCATCGTGAGATGCTGATAGAATTGGCGTTCTATCCTAATATGGCGCTGGAAATAAAGGATGCCCAAAATGACAATACACTTCAGATAAATCAAATCAAGCAATTCCTAAATCAAGGCATCGATCTGTTAATTGTTTCACCGAATGAATCGGCGCCTCTAACTCCAATAGTAGAAGAGGTTTATAATCAAGGCATTCCCGTAATCGTTATTGACCGAAAAATCATGTCTAATGCGTATTCTGCTTTTATTGGAGCTGATAATTACAAGATTGGCCAGGAAGCAGGTCGTTATGCTGCCAGGTTGTTAAAGGGGAAAGGTGATATTTTTGAAATTACCGGATTATCGGGTTCATCACCAGCAATTGAGCGTCATAATGGTTTTTCTGATGTACTTTCTGCCTATCCTGAAATTAGAATTGTAGAATCAGAAGCCGGAAACTGGAATGCGGCCCAGGCCAGGATTCAAATGGCAAAAGCGATAGAAACACTTGATTTTGACCTCATTTATGCCCATAATGATGTTATGGCTAAAGGGGCATACCTGACAGCAAAGGAACGAAACCTTGAAAAGAAGTACTATTTTCTGGGAATTGACGGATTATCCGGCCAGGAAGGAGGAATTCAATATGTGATGGATAAAATACTTAATGCAACATTTCTCTATCCAACAGGTGGAAAGGAAGCCTTGAACATTGCCCAGCAAATCCTTCATAAGCTTCCTTACAAGAAGGAGAATCTTCTTGAAACGGTGGTGATCGACTCCACAAACGCCAAGGTGGTAAAACTGCAGACTGAGCAGGTAGTTTCGCTTCAGGGAAAGATCGAATCTCAAAAAAACGTTTTGGATGTACAGATTTCCAAATACCAAAGTCAGAAGATATTATTGATTATTGTTTTGACCATGCTTTTTGCAAATGTGATTCTTGTGGTTCTTGTCTTTCGCGCTTTTCGTAACAAGATTAAAGCCAATGTTATTCTGGAGAATCAGAAACAGGAAATCGAAAAACAAAATGTAGAGATAATCTCACAACGAGATAAATTAATTGAAGTATCTAATAAACTTGAAGAAGCAACACAGGCTAAACTGCGTTTTTTTACGAACATATCTCATGAGTTCAGAACTCCGCTGACCTTGATTTCGGGTCCCCTGGAAGATCTGATCAAGTCAGAAGAAGTATCTGTTAAACATAAACGACAATTTGCTTTGATGCATAAAAACACCCTAAGGTTACTGAAATTAATAAATCAATTGATGGATTTTCGGAAACTTGAAAATGAAAAGATGCAGCTTGAGGCTGGCAATTATGATATCGTGTCCTTTGTTAAAGAAGTGCAGGAAGCCTTTATGGATCTAGCCAAAAAAAATGAAATAAATTTCTTTTTTCAATCCGAATTTAAAGAATGCTTCGTTTGGTTTGATTGGGATAAACTTGACAAAGTCATCTTCAATGTGTTGTCCAATGCATTTAAATTCACCATGAAAGGAGGTGATATTCAAATCACATTGAAGAAATCCCACGTGCCTGTTCCAATTAATTATGAGGAGGAAGTGATTTTAAAGATTAGTGATACCGGAAAAGGAATTTCAAGGGAACACCTTCCTAAATTGTTCGATCGTTTTTATCAGGTGGGTAAAAGTGATTCAATTACCGGAACCGGGCTTGGCCTGCCTCTCTCAAAAGGTTTTGTGGAATTACATCATGGAAAAATTGAAGTTGAAAGTACTGTGGGGATGGGGACTACATTTTTCATACATCTTCCCTTAGGTAAAAAACACCTCACCTCAGGAGAGATGATGGATGAAAAGGTTGTACGTGAAGGAAAACATGAAACACCGGAAGGGGATAAGACAGTTGATTTATTGAAGGAAGGTGACGGCAATTCTAATAAGGTCACAGGAGTTGAAAATCATAAACAGGTGGTCTTAATTGTGGAGGATCATAAGGATGTGAGGGATTACATTAAGGAGAGTTTAGCTCCCATGTATACAATATTTGAAGCAGAGAACGGAAGGAAAGGTCTGGAGATTATCGAAGAAGAAAATCCTGATCTGGTGGTGAGTGATATTATGATGCCAGAAATGGATGGATTGGAAATGACCCGTATATTGAAATCTGACGTTAAAACCTGTCATATCCCTGTAATTCTTCTCACTGCGCGCTCCTCGGTGGAACAGCGAATAGAAGGCTTAGAAGAAGGAGCCGATTCTTATATCCCAAAACCTTTTAACAGTAAGCATTTACAGGTAAGGGTGAAAAAGTTATTGGAACTCCGGCGAACATTGCATGAGAAATACAGAGGGACAGAAAGTTTTGATGAAGACGATGCGCGAATTTCCCATCTTGACAAGAAATTTTTAAAGAAACTATCTGCTCACATCGAGGCTAATCTGGATAAAGAAGAGTTTTCGGTGGAGGAACTGGGCAGTCTTTTAGGACTTTCCAGAGTACATCTTTATCGTAAGATAAAGAAACTTACGGGCATGTCGGTAAGTGAATACATACGACTGATAAAACTTCGGATGGCCTTACCCTTGCTAAAAACAAGCGGTAAAAGCGTCTCTGAAATAGCCTATGAAGTAGGCTTCTCATCTCCATCATATTTTACGAAATGTTTTAAAGAACAATTCGGTGTATCGCCATCAAAATTCTCATAAAAGATTACTTACCAACGATCCAAGAAAAAGGGGATGCCTACCAAACACCCCCTAAAGTCCCAATTAAACTAACACCAAATTCAATTGCCTTGCATAAGCCCTGAACTCCAGTAAGCAGCTTCAGGAAATGCCAATGTTATCTATTTCCAGATCGTATCCATGTTCCAGAATTCACTCTCCAATAATTTTGTATGCCCATTTAAAGAATATATTTTCATCTGTTTGTAGGGTGCATCTGGAAATACAATATCTGTCATCGCCAATTGACCTCCGTCAACAAAAACCTCTACTGATGAGGCATCCATAAATATTCGTAACTCAAGCTGGCTTTTCGCCTCGTAAGGTGCATAGTGTTTTGCTGCGAAAAGTGTGGAAAACTCAAACCTACCTGCTTTGGATCGGTCGATATAAAACTTACGCTTCGTCTGATCATAGCCTATTCGAAGTGTTTGTCCAATACTATTGGAAAGTTCTAATCCAAACTCCTCAGCAATTCCAAATTGTGAATCTTCATTCAACTGGAATGTTAGTTTAAGTTCAGACTGCATCAAATTGATATCACCGGTTTCAACAGTAGCCTCCCCTGATACAACTTGGGCTTCCATACTTATTTTCCCCTTTCGAAGTTTGTTTTGCTCAATCACCGGGATGGAAATTAGCTTGTATTCATTATTGTCCTTGATTAATTGCAATTCCCTCGGAATCGTCATCGCACTGCGCCATCTTTCTGTGGGCACTTTTGTCGCATATAGCCAGTTGCTCATCCAACCAATAAACAATCGTCGCCCATCGTTTTCAGGAATATCAGACCAGGTAACACCAGCATAATTATCGGCTCCATAATCGATCCAATTCGTTTCTTCGGATGAAGGTATAAATCCTTGTCCATCAAAATCCCCCACGAAATATTGTGTTGCAGAGCCAAAATTTGGGCCTCCCGGATTGATGCTTACAAGCAGAACCCACTTTTCTTCATTGCTTTCCTCAATCGATAAAGGAAAAATGTCGGGACATTCCCATACACCGCCATGTGCTCCCAACTCCATTCCAAAATCGCTTTCAAAGGTCCAGTCTATCAGGTTTGGAGAGGTGTAAAATTTAACCCTGTCCTGCGCAGCAAACACCATCACCCATTTTCCAGTTTCTTTGTGCCAAATCACTTTTGGATCGCGAAAGTCTCGAATACCCGGATTAGGTAGTACCGGGTTGTTCTTGTATTTAGTCCAGCTACGTCCTTTGTCAAGACTATAGGCAATGCCTTGTGTTTGATAGGTATCTGTGCCCGCCTTCTCTCCTTTAGGATCATGATAGGTATAAATCGCAATCATTGGTGGGTTTTCAGTAGATCCAAAGCCTGTTGTATTCTCCCAATCGATAACTGCACTTCCTGAAAAGATATAGCCTAATGAATCTGGATAAAGTGCGATAGGCAGGTGTTCCCAGTGAATCATATCATGACTTACGGCATGTCCCCAGTGCATGGGCCCCCAAACGGTACTATTGGGATAATACTGGTAAAACAGATGGTATTCACCCTCGTAATAAACCATGCCATTTGGATCGTTCATCCACATAGAATCGGGGGTGAAGTGATATTGTGGACGATAATCTTCCATTTGATTTGTTTCAATTTCAGAACTGATTGATTTATTTTTGTTGTTACTATTACAGGCAACAACTATTATCATTACAATTGATATTAACAGTATTTGAGTTTTCATAATTTAATTTTTAATAGTTATCTAATTGAGAATAATTTCTTAATCGATCCATTTAAAATTTCAATTTCGCCATTCTTACTTAAAATAGATATCCGATTTAATGGTTCAGATGAGTAGTACTGCTCGGTCATGACAACTAAACCATCTTTTGTAAACATTTCAACAGAAGAGCGATCGATAAAAATTTTTAACTCTATTTCATCGCTATTGTAGAAATATGGTGCATAATGTATTCTAGCAAACAGATTACTTTCATTATCCCAACCTGCCATACTTCTATCTACAAAAATCATTTGGTTTAGATTATCCATACCAATCATTACTTGTTCATTCATATCATTGTAAAGCCTAAGACCAAAAATTTCGGGAAAACCTAGTGCGGTTCGCCGGCTGGTATTAAATCGTAGGGTTAACACTGAAGGAGTTTCAAAATCATTTTCGATTAACACCTCTCCATTAACCTTAGTAGGTTGCAATTTTTTCACTTCACTCACTGCAGCATCAAACTCCTCTATTGGCTCCGAAGATATCATGGTTTGATCATAGATTTTGGTCAATGATAATTTTCGGGGTATCGTCATTGCTCCACGCCATGCAGTAGTTGGAATTTCATCAGCGTACTGCCAATTGTTCATCCAACCAATGCTGATTCTTCTACCATCCGCCTCGGGAATGTCCGACCAGCTCGCACTTGCATAATTATCGCTACCAAAATCAAGCCATTTAGTTTTATTTCCCTCAGGTATGAAATAATGACCATTAAATTCTCCAACAAAATACTGAGTCCCAGAGCCCCCATTTGGGGCCCCATTTCTTAAACTGATAAGCAGAACCCATTTTCTATCTTCGCCATTTTTCATTGTTAATGGAAATAAATCAGGACATTCCCAGATCCCTTCGAATGATCCGAAATTCGGAGTAAATTCACTTTCAAACTCCCAATTTAAAAGATCAGTTGATGAGTAAATGTTGACATGGTCATGAACAGCAAGTACCATTATCCAGTACTCTGTTTCATTATCCCAAAATACTTTAGGATCGCGAAAATCTTTCATCCCAAAATTATTAAGTACCGGATTATGAGCATATTTTTCCCATGTCCGTCCACTATCATTACTAAACGCAATCCCCTGGGTTTGAAACTGATTACTGCCTTCTTTCTCAAGAATTGAATTTTGGTAAGTAAAAACAGCTACCATGGGGGGATTTAATTCAGATCCAAGGCCAGAAGTATTCTTCCAATCGATGACTACTGAACCAGATAAAATGTTGCCCAAGCTATCAGGGTATAAGGCAATTGGAAGTTGTTCCCAATGAATCAAATCATCACTCACAGCATGCCCCCAATGCATGCTTCCCCATTCCGTGCTATGTGGATTATATTGATAAAATAAATGATACTCACCTTTATAAAAAACCATTCCATTAGGATTGTTCATACACATAGAGTCCGGAGAAAAATGGATTTGTGGTCTGTACCTCTCAACAAGATTCTTTTCCTTGATATTTGGGGAAATACATGCTGTAAGTATACCCACTAAAATGAAGTGGAAGATTATAATGTTTTTCATACTAATGTTTTTTTTGAACATTAAAGACTTCAGTTCTACCTTCGCAAATTATTTTTAAGATATACGATCCAATTTCAATGTGTTCAATGGGTAAAGAAGCAAAAGGTCCGTTCAATATTCCGTTTAGAACGTTGGTACCTGTCATATCATAAAAGTTATAAGAAAAGCACTTACAATTACCATCTATCTTCTTTACATATAGTTCATCTTTTGCAGGCACAGGATATATGTTGAATTTTTTAACAGATGTATTATTTACTTTTTTAACAAAACCAGTTTTAATTATGTCTGGCAAATTGTCCGGAATACATACGTTATTTTCCATAACAGTATCCATATCCTTTAGGTTCCATACATTCAATTCTTTTATTATTACCTGACCTTCGTCTGAAACAATATCTATCATCATACTTTCAGGACTAGAGGGGTAAGCCCTAAAAGAGAACACTACTAATCGATTTATAAATACTTCAATAACGGAATGATCTATATAAATATGAACTTTTAGCGATTGATCCTTATCAAAATAGTACTTTGCTTCCTCATTGTTTTTTTCAGCCTCTGAGCTAGGCGATTTTCGGTTATCTAATCCTATAATTGCATTTTCAACATCGAATTCCAAGCTCGTTAATTCGCTTTCATCTTTGGCTTTCAGTAAATGTATTTGAAATCGTTTCGCAATACTTATGTCTAGTTGAAAATCTAATTCTAATTGGCTGCTGCGCACCTCTGGCAAATTAAATTTTGTTTGTGGATTAATTACCCTATCAAGAACTTGGATATTTTCGCCTCTCAACCTGCATAGATTCGGATGTGGGTTATGCCCAATAGTTGTCTTGTCCGACAAGAGTCTTAGTGAACGAACAATGCTAAAAGTATGCCGCCAACCAGCCTTTTTCTGATCTTCAACACTTCTTGTCTCTGGAATGATACCGGTATAATAAATTGTGCCATCAGATTCAACACCTATGGCTGGGGAAAGCAAATTTCCGTTTATGAGTTCAAACTTTCTTGGAGTTTCAATAAATGGAACAAATCGATCGTTTTTAAAATCACCAATCCAATATATTGCTTCAGCTTTATTTCCTGCCAGAGGAACAGGAGTGATACACAACATGTACTCCTCATCGCCGACTTTTGTCATTGAAGGCATCTCCCAAAATATGCCTGTTTCATCCACATCTGTCCTTTTGAATATAGGGTCAATAATTCTCCAGTGAATCAAATCAGTAGACTTGTAACTAAACAGCATTCCGCCACCATTATTCTTTATTCCTGAGCCTACAATCATGTAATAAGTATTCTTGTCTTTCCAAACAAAGGGATCTCTGAAATCCATATGGTAATAGCCGCCAGGGGGACTGGAAAAAACAGGATTGTCTAATGCCTTTATCCAAATACCGGAATTCACAGTATCCATGCTTGCCTCACCAATACCAGCTTTTGCACCATCAACACCAGTATAATATATCCGAGGAGTATTTTGATCATCTAAAATTGCGGTGCCTGACCATGTTCCGGAGCTATCAAAATTTTGAGATGGCCTAAGTGGTATCTTTTCCTCCCTCCACTGGACAAGATCGGGGCTTGACATGTGCCCCCAATGCATATAAAAGAGTGCTGGAAAATTTGGATTTTTCTGAAAAAACATATGATACCTGCCATTGTAATAAAGCATGCCATAATTTTCGTTTGCCCAACCGGTATTAGGCATGGGATGGTATTGAGGCCGGAGATAATCCGTTTGGTGTCTAAATTTAGAATCAATGTTAAGATTAGGTACGCTGTCATAATACCTCATACAATGTGCATTAATTTCATCCTGTTCAAGCTTTCTGCCATAAATCGACAACTCATCAATGGCGCCATTTAACACCTTAAGTGGATAATTATCAAAATAGGACTGTTCAAGACTTCTCCCAATAAAAAATGTAGTATCACTCAGATTGATAAGTTCCAACACATCGATTTCTTTCTGCCCCCAAAGGTCACAATTAACAAAACAAGAAAGCGATTGTGAAGGAAGATCGATTATGGCTACGATATGATTCCATTTATAAGGTTCAAGTCTTTTTAGAGATTTCAACTCTAGTTTCTTATCATCGGCAAAGCATTCCAGAACCACTTCACCAAAGGCTGAAACTGACAATGAAAAACCCGAAGTGCCATCCTGTTGATTAACGATTGAAGCCGTGCTGGGACTAAATGCTTCAGTTGTGAACCAAACTTCAATACTAAGTGTGTTTTTGACATCCGACAAGGAAAAATTAGAACGACTTGCCCACGTTGAGTGCCCATCCAGGCGAAGCGCATTTCCTTTTACACCTTTAATACGCTCAGGAACATTGAAATGATTTACAATTTTGAAATTCAGGCTACTTACAGAATCTATCGTGAATGCATCTCCGGTGTTCCCATCGAAAGCAAACCTTGCCAGAGGTTGTCCTGAACAAAAAGTGGCTATTAAAAAAATAATATTTAGCGTAAAGCTTCTCATATATAATCATTAATCCAAAATTGGAAATACGTTATTTTTTCAGGTATGTCTACACGTTCAATACATGCATGCTCCTATAGAATTCATACTTGTCACTTTTTTATAAATGAATAATTCAGCATCCTTATGCCATCACTTAATCTTACAATATATAATCCTGTCGGAAAATTTTTCAGTCTAATTGTATACCTGGAGTTATTATGTTGCATATTCGTATCAATCGTCATTTCTCTTCCAAGACTATTGAATATTCGAATTTCTAAATTTCCAACTTCAGAAAAATTTGACGAGCTAATCGTTAATTCATTATCTACAGGATTTGGGTAAAGCTGAAGAGATACTTGCCCTATTTTTTGATTTTCTTTTAGTGAAGTATTGTTCTCATCACGTTCAAGAATACCTATACTTAAATTTCTAAATATGGCATTACCTTCAGAAGAAATTTCAATAGCATTACTTGTTGAATCGGGAAAGATTTGATTACTTAACACGATCTGTCCATCCGCATGAAAAATCTCTACAGAACAATTGTCAACGATCATACGCATTTGCACTTCACCATTCTTAATTATAAGGGGAGCAACCTGTACGTCGCTAAAAATCTGATTCCTCGTTAATGATCCAGACTGAGAACGGTTGAAGCGTAATTCACCATGATCCACATCAACGATGAGATTGCTATACTGGTTATTCGCTTTTTTGAAATTTATATTTACATTTTTAGTGCTATTTGCGTCAATCAAGCATTCCAATTCGAAGGTCTTAAGTTTTAATGACGCTATTTGACTGGAAACATTATGCAATGATTGATTTTCGACACTCAAAATTTCATTAGAAATGACGCTGAGTTCGTTAATAGGTTCCTGAGTGAGTTTTACTTGACCATTTACGGTTCTTAATGCCAATTCACGAGGAATACTCATTATGCCTCTCCATGGTGATGTTGGAACTTCGCCAGAGTAAGACCAATTACTCATCCATGCCAACCAAATCCTTCTCCCATCAGAAACATCGGAAAAAGATTGTACAGCATAAAAGTCCTTTCCATAATCTACCTTCCCATAATTAACGGCTTCGATGGGTGCATCTGTTTGAATGATATGATCAACATTAATATGACCCCATCCACCAGTGACAGAATCTATAATTTCAATGTGGGCATTTTCTCCAATTAGATCTTGCACATTCCAATTTCTCCAACTTAATAATTCAGCATTTAAACCTGTACTTGAAGCTGCTACTTTACCATTCACAACCAATTTTATATACGTTCCCTTTATATGATTTCCTCCGCCAATTAAAAAACCAATATTGGCCTTTTGAATTGTAAACTCCTTGGAAGTAAGTTTTCCTTGTGTCCCATCTCCGTCGAGAAAAGAATTGATAAGACGACCACCTAAATATCCTGCAACAGATTGTTGATCGCTAAGAGTTCCACTGGCAGGGCTTACTCCAAAAGCATCACCCACTACAGTCCAGTTTTCATAACTCCCATTTTCAAAATCTTCGATAATTAGGCCTGAGATTTCTGCATTAGCCCATGTAAATTTATTGCCATCAAAGTCGCCAATAAAATATTGTGCTGATCCTGGGGCAATACTATTAACCAAAACCCATTTAACATTATCTGTATCATCTATTGGTAATGGGAATAAGTCGGGACATTCCCACGCCCCCGATACATCTCCAATGGGCCCAAAATCTTGCATAAATTCCCAGGTTTTTAAATCGGTAGATTTATAAAACTTTATTTTTTTATCTTCACCCAAAGACACCACCATTATCCATTTTTTTGATGCTTCGTGCCATATAACCTTGGGATCTCGGAAATTTCCGTTAAATAGGCTAAGTACTGGATTTTGTTCGTAAATTTTCCAGACATTTCCACCATCTATACTATAAGCGAGTCGCTGATCCTGATATATGCCTGCTCCGGTATAAATGGCCACAAGCGCAGGTTCATTGTTAATTCCAAATCCAGTTGTATTGTTCCAATCCACCACAACACTCCCAGAGAAGGCCATTACATTATCAATAACAGGAATCGCAATTGGAAGGTGATCCCATTTAATCAAATCTTTACTTTTGGCATGCCCCCAACTCATGTTACCCCATTGATTTCCGAGTGGATTGTATTGATAAAATATGTGGTACTCTCCTTTGAAATAAACCAGACCATTTGGATCATTCATCCAATTTTTTGCAGGGGTGAAATGAAATTCAGGACGATAGAGTTCCCCGTTTGTTTGGGCTAATGTATAATTTTGCTGATTAAAGGAAACGCACAATATAACAAGTAAAAACAATCTTATTAATGTATTTGACCTTATATTACTAATTGTAAATTTCATACTAAAATATTTAGTTCTTAATGGTAATATGATGCTACATGTTGCTGAAAATAATTTGCATTTTCTTGAGTGTTGTGAAGCAACATGTTCGTTTTATTTTAAAATATATCAATTTACAAATAGTTTAAATTTTTCAAGTTGATTTCCATTGCTCAATACAAGCAAATATAAACCAGGCACCATATTAATACTTAAATTTCCTGGATGGACATCTTCATAGAATTCTGAAATAAGGTGCTCTCCTTGTATTGAATAAATATCTACCTTATAATTTGCATAGGACTTATCAAAATTTAGAGAGATTGATTTGCCCTGCTTAACCGGATTTGGATAAATATTTGACCTTATACCATCCGAATCTCCGGGATTGTTTACACTCGTTACAGGTTCCCATATTGATTTTAGCTCCCATGCATTAAATTCTTTAAGCTTTATCGGGTCTTGGTTTGAAAAAAGTTCAATACCCAAAGCTTCTTCAGAAGGGAAAATAAGCGAGGTAAGAACAATTTCACCATCATTAATAAAAACTTCCGCCGAATGTTGATCAATAAACACGTGAATTTTTATTATTGACGTATTCTGGAGGATGGGAACCGTTGATATGGCATTAAAATTTGGGATATAAATATCATTACTTTCTCGTCTGTCAAAGGTAAATTCTGAACTCTTGGAATCATACATCAATACCAATTTTTTATTTCCATCCACACACAAGTTAAGACCAAACTCCTGTTCTTTTGATGCGTCCATTTCAAAGCTTGCTTCAATTTCATAAGTATTTTTCTCAGGCTTAAAATGGGTTAAGCTTTGAACACCATCCACCATTTGATTAATGAGACTTACTTGATCTTTACGTAAAGCTTTAAGCGCTTCAATGGGATGCTGTACTAAAATGTATCCTTGTTCTTTGGACGATTCCAAATGTAAAGACCTTGGTATGCTATGGCATGTACTTTGTCCCCACGAAGTTGGTATTTTATCCGCATATTGCCAGTTGTTAACCCATGCCATCCAAACGGTTCTGTTTTCTTTCCAGTCGAAGTCTCTGAACGTTTTTGAAGCATAAAAATCAGTGCCCCAATCGGCCCAGTAAGCATGTTCTGTACCCGTTCCCATTTTCTTATCAGAAAATATAAATTGGTCGGCATTAATGTGCCCCCAATCGCCTGTTGCTTTATCCAAAATCTTAATATAAGCCTGTTTTTCCTTATACTGCTCAACATCCCATGATTTCCAAATCAACTGTTCGGAATTATTTCCGGATGTGTACTTAACCAGTTTATCCTCTACATATAGCTGTATTTCCAAAACGATTGGTCTATCGCCTCCTGATACCAGAAAATTAATAAAATTGTGCTTAATAGTAAAAGTCACAGACCTTAGTGAGCCAGTGGTGTTATCACCGCTATGAAAACTGTTTGCCAGATAATCACCAATAAACCCCGAAACATTCATTTGATCCGGGAATGCTCCTTTTGCAGGTTCTAGACCAAAGGCATTGCCATTAATAGTCCAATTATCAAATCCGGATTCAAAATTTTCGAATACCTCCCCCTCAATTCCATTTGCATTGTGTAAGTAATTAAATGAAATGGAATCCATTTCGAATTTAGTCCCATTAAAATCACCTACCCAGTATTGTGTCCTATTGGGCCCCATTCCACAGGTCATAACCCACTTTATATTGTTTGTATCACCATCCAGGGGCAGCGGAAAAAGGTCAGGAACTTCCCAAACTTCCTTCTGTGCACCTTCTCTTGAGAACTCACTTAAAAATGTCCAATTTTTTAAATTCGTTGAGGCATATACTTCAATTGATCTTTCCTGCGGCCTTGTAATCACCATAATCCATCGGTTTGTTTGCTTATCCCAAAATACTTGAGGATCACGAAAATCTTGATCATTAGAATCGATCACCGGATTACCATCGTAATAATGCAACTCATTCAAATTTCCATTTTTGCTATATGAAATCCCCTGAGTTTGATTACCGGATAGCTTGTTGTGCATGGTATAAATAGCAACCATTGGTGGAGTTTCCAAGGATCCAAAAGCACTTGTATTAAGATCGTCAATAACTACTGAACCGGTAAAATACATAAACGATCCATCATCTCCTTTCATTGGCCAATCCAGCTCATTCCAATAAACAAGGTCTTTGGAAGTGGCTTGCCCCCACCAAAAAAGTCGGTAGGTATCATTGTATCGAATAGCCCCAGTAACGTCACCAATCCAACCAGTTTTTGGTGAAAAATGGAATTGTGGTCTATATTTCTCTTGATAGGGTTGAGCCTTTACAGTAAATTGGACCAAGTACAAGCAAATAATAATTATGGTTATCTTCATTGATAATCCTTTTCAATAATAATTAAAAAAGTAAGCAGAGGCTTGATAGCTGGAAACCTCTGCTTACAACTAAATTAATTGCCTCGAAGATATTCTATTGAGTTTTTGCTAACTTGATTAATATTGTCCTGATATACATTTCTGCCTTCAGGATTAATATCACCTTGAGGATTTTGATTCCACTCAAAACCTCCTATTCCAATGTAAATCGCTTTTCCTTTGAAGGTTTCATTGGCTTTAAGTTCCAGAACACCAGCCATATAATAATCACGAATTCCGCCCCAAACACCTAACCATTCAGCATCAAGATCTTGAACAAAATTTGCATAAGTCAAAACATCACCATTACCCCGCTTATAATAATCTCCAAAGCCAACCATAACGTAATTATGATCTTCTCTCCAACCGGGACCAATAACCGGGAATGTATAGAATCCATCTCCTTCATCAAACTGAATATTCTTATAGATGGGATGTCCTCTGTGATCAGCACCTGGCAGATTTACTCCGATTGTCCATGTATCACCATTCTCAAAACCACCGCCGTTTCCGATCACCTTATTGAAATCGTTCGTTATTCTTCCAATATTCCAGAAATACTGACATGCATGACCTGAGAAAAAGTAATTTCCACCATCTTTTAAATAATCTTGAAAAAGTTGAATGACAGTCTCGTTTGCCGCTTGAGAAGGCAACTCAGAACTCGCATCATAATGCCACCAAATTACTTTATAGTCATAAATATTAACAGCACCACCAGCAATGGCATCCCAGGATAGGTAAACGCCATCTGGGTACTCTGTAAAGAACCAGTCAGCCGCCGCCTGCTCATCGTCATCAAGCAGATTGTCTTTGTCAGCACCTAAACCAATAAAACCAATTTTGTCGCCAATTAAACCTTTGCTCACATCAGGAGCAATCTTTACAACGGTTGTTACTTTGTACTCCTTAGTAACTGTACCACTTGTAAGGGTGTAGGTTACCGGATTAGAGAAATCCTGGGCAATCTCTGATGCAGGTGCAATACTTGCTTCTTCACTCAGACTAATTACTGGCGCAAGATTAGTGATATCTGTGCCATAATTAACCTGTAGGTAGATTTCACCTGCTTCCTCATTGAAAATAGCAGAAGAACCATCAACAATCATATCTATAACAGCAGCTTCAAGAACACTTACAGTTACTAAATAGGTTTTATAAACACTCCCCGAGGAAACAGTATATTCAACTGGGCTACTTAAATCAATTGTTTCACCTGAAGCAGGAACGATAACGGCTCCTTCAGAAATGGAGATCGTTGGCACCAGTGATTTGAGATCTGATGTCCCAGCGGGTAAAGAAAGTACGATAGTTTGATTTTGGTCATCAACTATTCCCTTTCGGTTCCTAATCGTAAAATCTACGATGTCTGCCTGACTATCTAAATCAAGCTTTTTCCAATCCTCCTGGCAAGCCGAAAATAATAGGCCAGATAAGAGAATGCTGCTAATTATACGAATTTTATTAGTCAATTTCATAATTACTTTGTTTTTAGATATTCTATACAATTTTCAGTAAGCTTCTCAATTTGTGGGTGATAAGCGTTTGTTCCTGTATTTTGATGCCACTCGTACGATCCTAAACCTATGGCAATTGTGGTTCCACTGAATTCACCAAAAGGTTTTGCTTCAATTAGTCCAGCTTGCCAATAATCACGCACACCATCCCAACTTCCAAGATTAATAACACCAAAAGTCGATTCAAGAAATGGCACAAAAGCGTCATCATCATTTGCATATCCGCTTATAGCTGGAAGGCCTCCCCAATTGCTATTGTGATCCTCTTTCCAACCATCATCAATTAAAGGAATCAGTTTTCTATTACCATCGGCATTATTGATTATAAGCCCCTTAAATATTGGATGTGAACTGTTATCAAACGACTTAATGCCTGCATTGACACCCCAAACATCAGGATTCTCGCCACCTTCACCGTCGCCAATATTAACAACTTCGGAGAAGGAGGGTTGTACCGGTAGTCTACCTATTGTATGCAAATACATGGTGGCGTGCATTGTTAGAAACAAATTACCACCTTGTTTATGGAAATCAGCAATAGCATTCACAACAGTCGATTCTTTAGCTATTGCAGCTAAATTTTTTCCACCGACCTCATCTGATTGCCACCAAATTACCCTAAATTCATTTAAATCGATGGTTCCCGATTTGATGTCCTCAAAACTTATGAATGCAGAATTTGCATAATTAGCAAAGAACCATTGAGCCGCAGCTTTTTCATCATCATCAATAATTGCATCTGAATTAGCATATTGACTTAAGAAACCCACCTTGGTTGGGCCAACCCTGAAAGATCGATAAATAACGTGAGACTCAAGTCCGGAAGCATTTGTGGTCTTAATTGTAAATGTATATGCCCCTAAAGGAAGTCCAATTAGTTTATAATTCGAATTTGTCCCTGACAGAGAGTGACTACCACTTTCCTCACTTGAAGTCCATGAGATCAATATGTCACTTATGTTTCCTTCTACAGGCAGTTGCCAGCTAATCAGCACAGAATCTTCCTCTTGTCTTAAGGCAATATCAGATACATTAAAGGCTCCTTCTCTTATAAAGCGCACTGTTTGTCCTAAAGAATAAACATTTTCAGCTGCACTTTTTATTTTTACGGTATAATGGTATTCTTTGTTGGTTTCAATAATACCATATTTAAACGATTCTATTCCCTTATCTAATACTGTAATACCATTAGAATGCCGGATAATTGTTTTTATATCGGTGTCAGTATTTGGACTCAACCATGTAATTTTCACACTGTCATTATTAGAGAATAATTCATATTGTAAACCAGAGACCGATTCCAAAATCGGGGGATCAATTGTAATTTCTTCATCCTTAATACATGCCATAAAAAGGAGTAAAACCGATAATATTGAGATATATAATTTAGTTTTCATCTTTTCAGTTTTATTAATTGTAACCATAGTTCTGTTCGTATAATTTCTTAGACCATTGAATTTGCTGTTGAGGAATAGGAGCATATTCATCTCTATTCTTTGTAAAAAAAGCATTATTTAAGTGATCTGTTACTTTCTTTTCAAAATCAAAATATTGATTCAAGACCTGATCTGCGATACCCCATCTTACTAAATCAAAGAATCTTGATCCTTCCATAGCAAATTCCAATCTTCGTTCAAAACGTAAAGCCTTTAAGGCTTCATCTTTTGAAGCAAAACTCTGGTATGGACTTATATTGTAATTTGAAAGGGGTCTATTATTTGAATCAAAAAGCATTCCCTTACTCTTTGAGGCCCTATCTCGAACTTCATTTATCAAAGGTAAAGCTTCATTAAATCTATTTAGTTCGATTAATGCTTCTGCTTTCATTAATAGCACATCAGCATATCGTAATATGATACGATTCTTAGAATTGCCATAGAACGGGTCTATATTCACAAGACAATCACAATCAGGCGCAACATTCTCTTTTAATGACATATATATACCATAAACATTTTCGTTTCTTAGCCAACTCCTTTCCATCACAAGATCCGGGACATATTTCCATGGTTTTCCAGGCATTGCAACGGTATGATCCAAGCGCGGATCGAAAGATTGAGATCCATTAAACTCAGTCGCATTCTCATCTGCATAATTATCTAACATTGGCAATCCCTGGGGATTTGTTTTAAATGCATTAACCAGATTCTGACTTGGCTGATGAAACCCGCAACAACCAAATCCGCCCGCCATAGGAGCGCTTAAAACATCTCCCCAATTGAGTCGTCCTTTTGGAGTTACGTCTCCAATAGAATATTGAACAGACCATATTGCTTCTATACCATTTTCATATTGTCCAGGCAAAAAATTGTAGGCAAAATCTGGTTGAAGCTGATAACCTGATCCTATTACTTCATCACATAAATCAACAACTTCTTGTAATTTATCAGCATTGATAGAAACTACATTATTATTTTCATCCTGCTCGTAGGCCTGATATAATCTGGTTTTAGCTAAATATGCTTGAGCAGCTGGCTTGTTAGCTCTCCCTACTTCATCCTGATTTGAAGGAAGATCATTTACAGCATCTGAGAAATCATTTGCAATTTTCTCCCAAAGTTCATCATTTGTTAGTGCCCGATTTGATACATTTTCATATTCGTTTACCGGCATAAACTCGTCAATAAAAGGGATGTATTTCCAAATGATTTTCAACTTAAAATAAATATGAGCCCTTAAAAACTTCATTTCTGCTATTCTAATCTTCCTATAGGGCATAACATCGTCGGTTAATTCATTTAATGCCCTAAGTGCATTGTTGATCCTCGAAATACATATGTAAAGGCTAAACCATAATTCATCTGGATCACCACCACCTTCCATACCCGACATATTTGCTTGAGTGAAAACAAATGTTTCAAGAAAGTGAACTGCCTGAATATCGGCCTCGTCACGTCCGCCCTTATATGCATCATCTGAACGTACATTCCCTAAGGACCATAAACTATACGGAGCGGTATAATGATCACTACCTAATGCCGAATAAGCGGATATTACTAATCCTTCAGCATTTTCTGCCTTTGTCAGATTCGCATCGCTCAGAACTCCTTTTGGATTCACATCTAAAAAGTCTGTGCAACTTAAACTAATCATTGTTAGAATGATAAGATATGTTAATCGTTTCATTTTTATAGTTTTTTTTAGTGATTTAAAAAGTAACATTTAGTCCTGCAGTTATGTTAGTAGGAACTGGATATCCCCAACCGGGGTTTTCAGGATCTATTCCCGTAAACTGATCATCTCCCCACCATTTTGCAATGGTAATAAGGTTTTGACCTCCAAGGTAAACTCTGAGCTTTTTCAACGTAGAACTTTTTATTGGTAAGGTGTAACCAACTTGTAAGTTCCTTAACTTTAAATAGGAACCTGATTCAAGCGCATAGGTAGAAAAACGGTTTTCGTTATTCGCGTCAACTAAAGTTAAGGCTGGAATATTTGAGTCAGTATTGGTTGGTGACCACGCATCTAAAAGTCGGCTTCCTTTGTTAGAACCATTCTCCTTTACACTCCAGAAATCAGTGTGGTATTTGGCCTCATTAACAACGGTATTGCCAACAACACCTTGCCAAAACATAGACACATCAAAACCTTTGTACGAAGCTGTAATATTGAGTCCATAAGTTAAATCAGGATGATAACTCCCCAGCCAGGTTCTATCATCGTCCGTTATAATACCGTTACCATCTAAATCAACATAATTAATTCGTCCAAGTCCTTTCCCTACAGATTCTGCAGAATTGGCCACTTCATCGGCAGAAGTATACAAACCATCCGCAACATAACCAAAATAGGAACCTAATGGACGTCCTAAAATATTCTCATCCCCTCCATTACCTCCATACGAGTTTTTAACAGCCTCCGGAAGATCAACAATTTCATTCCTATAAGTAGCAATATTTCCTGTAATGGCGTATTTTAGTTCGTTTCCATAAGCTGAATTTTGATATGTAAGAAGTAATTCTATTCCATTATTGGTCATGGTAGCACCATTAACAAACTGATTTCCTCCTTCGCCAATTACAGCAATATATCCAGGTTCGAAAAGCATATCCTTAGTTTCTTTCCAGTAAAACTCCAAACTACCGACTAATTTTTGCTTAAAAAAGCCATAATCTAAGCCTACATTGGTTTGCGTTGTCGTTTCCCACTGTAAATCCGGATTACCAAGTCTGGTTCTTTTATATCCCGAAGGCAGTCCTGCACCTCCAGTACCTGCTATATCGTAAGCTGTACCCCAAGGAGCAGTCCAAGTAGGATTTCCACCGTTATAATCTGCAACAAACACAGAATATCGAGCCAAATTGTCAATATTTTGATTACCTGTCTGACCCCATCCAAGTCTTAATTTCATGTTTGACACGATGTCACTATTTTTTAAAAATTCTTCCTGACTAAGCCGCCAACCTATAGAACCGGCTGGAAAGAATCCATATTGATTATTTTCGCCAAATCGTGAAGATCCATCATAACGTAAAGTTGCAGATGCCAGGAATCGGTCATTAAAAATATAGTCAACCTTTCCAAAATAGGATAACAACCGATAACCAGTTCCAAATCCAGATGCATTGCGTTTGCCAGTACCTGCATTAATATACATGTAGTCAGGGTTCTCAAGTTCGAATTCTTCAACACCAGCCTGAAATTCTTCAAAATAATCCGAATAGGTTTCAATTCCGGCTAATGCATTCAATTTATTCTTTCCAAAATCTAAACTGTAATTCAATGTATTAGTCCATGTCTGTTTAATACTATGAAATTGTTTATTGTTTACTTTGTTAATGTCGTTATTTAAGTATCCTGACACATATGAATAGGATAGGGATCTTTCGAAAAGACTACCATAATCGACACCATAGTTAGATTTGAATGTTAGATTTTTGAGGATATCAAGTTCAAGGAATACATTCCCAAAAGCTCTTAAGTAATGGTACATGTTTTGTTTGTTATCTTCGAGAATTCGAACCGGATTCTGTCGATCGTTCATTCCTGCAACCGGACCACCCCAACCTCCATCAATTGTATGGATAGGCATTACCGGGACAGTTTGTAAGGTAAGATTTAAAACATCTGTGTTAGATTCGCTTGTTTTATTTAAAGATAGATTCTCTCCAATCCGCAATTTTCCATTTAGAAATTTATAATCGCTGTTTAGTCTGGCGGATATCCTGTTAAAATTGGTTGTTTTGATAATTCCCTCATTGTCATAATACCCCAAAGAAAATAAAGAGCTTCCATTTTCATCACCTTTGGATACAGTGAAATTGTGATTCTGCTCAATTCCAACTCTGGATATTTCATCGTACCAATTCGTATTTGATGTGAGCATGGTTTTGTCTGCGTCCAGGTACTTTGGAAGTAACACGTTGTCAAGAATTGGGTTTCCGCTCGCATCTTTATGCCAATTGTATTTATATAAATAATGCTTATTTGGATCTGCACCATCGTTTACTGCTGCCTGCCAATACGCTTGCCCATATTCATTAGCATTTAACACCTCTGGTCGGTTTGCATAGAATGACGTCCCAACATGTGTCTTATAATCAATTTTCGTTTCGCCAGATTTTCCCTTTTTCGTTGTTATTATAATAACACCATTGGATGCTCTGGAACCATAAATACTTGCTGCAGCCGCATCCTTAAGCACCTGCATAGAGGCAATATCATTTGGATTTATCTCATGCATACCTGCTGTTGTCGGAACACCGTCAATTACATATAAAGGTGTAGTCGAAGCGTTAATTGAATTAATACCTCGAATTTGAACATTAGTAGTACCACTAGGACGACCATCTGATGTAATAATCATCCCCGGTACCTGCCCTTGAATAGACTTCATGGCATTAGACGTAACGTTCTTCTCAATTTCTTCAACATCAACAACTGAGACTGCACCTGTTAAATCTGCTTTTCGTTGTGTTTGATAGCCGGTAACAACTAATTCAGACAATCCGTGAGTTTCATCCAATAATGTAATGTTTATTGATGTTTTACCATTGACAAAAATTTCCTGTGTTTGCATTCCGATAAAACTAAAAACAATTATAGCATCAGACTTAGCATCAATGCTATAATTTCCATCAAAATCAGTAATCGTGCCGTTTGATGTGCCATTTTCTACAACAGTTACACCTGGGATTCCAAGTCCCTTAATATCCAATACTTTTCCTTTAATGGATATGTTTTGACCAAACGAACTGGTAATGGCCATAAGCGAAAAAATGAGCAATAATTTCGCTTTTCTGAATTTTGTAAATTGTTTGTCTCTCATAATTATTTAGTTAATTAAATTCATTATTTGAAGGATCTCTTCCGATCCATATTCAGGCGCGGCCCCGTCTTTAGAAGCAACCAAAGCACCCGTTGCACAGGCAAATCCAAGAGCATCTTCTGCAGTTTTATCAGATAAAAGAGAATAGATATATCCAGCCAGAAATGCATCACCTGCACCTACCGGATCCTGAGCATCCACGGTGAATCCTTTGTGGGAATAAAAGAGATCATCATGTAAAAGATAAGCCCCATCTTCACCTCTGGTCACACACACCGCTTTTGCATTAAATTCTTTGGCAAGCCAGCGCATCAAAACTTCAGTTTTATCATCGTGAACATCAAACCAGGAAGCGATTGTGACAATTTCCTCATCATTTAATTTGATGACATCCGCAAATTTTAACAATGGAACCACCAGCGTTTCATTGTCGTAAGGAGGGCGAAGGTTCACATCCATAATTCGTAAAACATCAGAGTTTAAAATGGATTGAAGTGTTTGCCTGGTTTCTGCATTACGGGATGCAAGGCTACCATAAACGATCACGCCGCAGCTTTCAACTTCTTTTGTAAGTACGGAATTGATGTTGATATTATCCCAGGCCACAGGTTCACAAATTTCATATCTTACCTCCTGTCCGTTGATATGAACCAGCACCTTGCTTGTCGCTAATGTATCGTCCAGCTGAACATTGCTGATGTCTAGTCCGGCGCCGGATATAAATTCAAGAAGTTTCTTTCCGGGATCGTCTTTTCCAACCTTGCTGGCCAGGGATACATCGAATCCGAACTTTTTGAGATGAAGCGCTACGTTCATAGGAGCACCACCTGGTTTCTCACCAGTGGGAAGCATGTCCCAGAGGACCTCACCAAAACAAAGGATTTTTTTATTCGAGATTTTCATGATTGTAATATTTTTTTGGTGTTTGATTATTTTCGTAGTTTAAATTCTTGTTGTATTTCTTCCAAAGATTTTCCTTTTGTTTCTGGAAGGACTTTCCATGCAAAGAAGAAATGAAGAACCATCATTGCTGCGAAGAATGCAAAGGAAGGACCACCTCCCACACCGGGCATTTGGGCAAAGATCGGGAATCCCCAAATCAATGCAGCTGCAAAGATCCAATGTGTGAAACTACCCAGGGCCTGTCCTTTGGAGCGCACCTTATTAGGGAATATTTCAGAGAGAACCACCCAAAGTACAGCCCCTTGTGAGAAAGCAAAAAATGCAATGAAACCCATCAGATATATCATAACCCCATAACCACCAAACTCGCTGAAGTTTTCTGTGAAGAATGCTTTTGAGAGCATGCCAAGAAAAAAGACCATGCCCACAGATCCCCACATTAATAAGGTGCGACGGCCGTATTTATCGATGAGGAACAAGGCTACAAATGTGAACAGCAGGTTGGTTGCTCCAATAGAAATGGATTGTAACAATGACGCATTGGTTCCGAATCCTGCCAGTTCGAAAACGCGTGGTGCGTAAATCATGATGGCATTGATTCCGGCCAGTTGATTGAAAGCGGCAATGAGGATGGCTATCATGATTGGGAATTTGTTCTCTTTTACGAAAAGTTTACCATGCCCAATTTTATCTTCCTCTTCAACCGATTGCTTTACCAATTGAACCTCTGCTTCCGGGTTCTCAGCTTTAATCCGTTTGAATACAATCAAGGCCTCATCCACACGTCCCTTGTTCACCAACCAGCGAGGGCTTTCAGGCACGAGATTTAACAGTACAAAGAAAATTGCAGCCGGAATCGCTTCCACACCAATCATCCATCGCCATGATTTATCTGCAAATGCCTGAGCCAGTAGGTAGTTGACAACAAATGCCAAAAAGATTGCGGAGACCACAAAGAACTGGTTTAACAGTACAAGCTGACCTCTTTTTTTAGCAGGAGAAATCTCTGCAATAAACATGGGCGTAACAACCGAGATACTTCCAAGCAATACGCCTGTAATAAATCTAAAGGTAAGTAATACACCCCAGGTCGCAGCTGTTGCACTCCCAATGGTTGAAAGGGCAAACAAACCGGAAAGCACAATAAGGGAACGGCGCCGGCCAAATTTTTCTGCAGGCTTGCCGATGATGACAGTCCCTAAAATTGTACCTATAATAGCAATTGAAATTGTAAAACCGAGCCAGGTACTGTTTAAATTAAATACGCTTTCCAATTGGGATGTGGTTCCGGACATCATCGCAATATCATATCCAAAAAGGAAGCCGCCCAGGGCGATGATGATTGCGACGGTGATGACGTTTTGCTGTTTCATTATTTATAGAATTAATGTTCACAACAAATGTATGGCGACCTCAAATTTTTGCCTTGATGGTATGTTACAAGAATATGTATCTATGTTGTTTTTTCTGCTAAAATCAGCCCCCGCTTGTAAGTATGTTACAAGCATATATCATATGTTACATTGGGCTTAAAGAATGTACTAGCAAGGAAAGTGAAATTACCTGTAGAATCTTTCCTTTATTGATAAGTCCTTGAATCGAAGGTGGATCTTAAGTCAAATTATGGTGAACAACACCTGTAAATTTGTGCAAAGAATACCAGGTCTGAATATTCAAGCTGCACAAAACACTTCTCATCCCGGTGAAGATGATTCGTCAAACAAAAAAGTGTGAGCCCCACACTCGGAACTCACACTCTACTCTGTCTTGTGACCGCACCGGGATTTCCCGACCTCCTTCAGTCGGTACGGGATAAACTTCTCATCCCGGTGAAGATCATTCGTCAAACAAAAAAGTGTGAGCCCCACACTCGGAACTCACACTCTACTCTGTCTTGTGACCGCACCGGGATTTCCCGACCTCCTTCAGTCGGTACG
>JBFHER010000011.1:0-30164 GCA_041584055.1 Bacteroidales bacterium | reverse complement strand
GAAAATGATTTACTTTATCCTGATGCTGATTATTATGATTACTTCCTGAGAAATTATACAAGCTACGACAAGGCAACCCTCAATGTGTCTGGTGGTAACAAAAATGCTCAGTATGCTTTTATGGCTGGTTACATGGGCTACCAGGGCTTGCAAAAAGTCGGACCTCAGCCTCGGCAGGACCGGTTCAATATTCGGGTGAATCTTGACATGGATATTACAAATGAGATTTCTGCCTTCGTAAATATGTCGGCCATCATGGATTCATGGAAAATAAGTGGTTTGGATCACTCTTCCACGTTTTCAGCATTGAGCACACATCGTCCCAATGAATACCCGTTTATTATTGGTGAAGAGTACATTGAAGCAACAGATGATGGTGTTCCTGCATTGGGTGCCAGTTATCAGCATGCAGACAATTTACTTGCAAGCATGATGTATCAGGGCAATGGCAACAGTCAGTTTATAAATCAACAGATGACCACAGGTTTTAACTTTGACCTGGAACAACTAACGGAAGGACTTAAAGCAGATGTCGTTGTTTCCTTCGATAACTTCTTTTCAGGAAATCAGGTGCTTGCACCAGTGGCAGCAACCTACATCCCTGTGGTAGACCATACCTCACTTGAAGAAGATGGATCACCTTCTGTTGGTTTTCAATTGGCACGGGCAGCTGCAAAAGATACCGAATACAATCTGAATAGCAGAAGTACTCTCAGAACAACGGGCATGAATGCAAAATTGGCTTATGATAAAGCTTTGGGGGCAGGTATGCTGAATGCTTCTGCAGGTTATTTCTATTATTTGAAAGAAGTGGCTGGTTCATCGCAAAACATTGAGAACGACAACCTGTTTTTAAGAGCAAACTACGTGTTAAATGACAAATATGTGGTTGAGGGAGCACTCTCTTATATGGGTAGCAACCGCTTTATTGAAGGTAATCGTAGGTTCTTATCTCCTGCAATCGGAGCAGCCTGGATTTTGTCTGAAGAAGACTTCATGGATGTGGATGCCATTGATTATTTAAAAGCCAAAGCAAGCTTTGGTATCCTTGGCTATGACCTGACAACTGCTCACTATCTGTACGAAAACAGATGGAGTGGAAATGGCACTTTCGCTTTTGGAGAAACAAACTCCGGTGCCAAACCGAATTTGATCTCGCTGGATGTTTGGGGAAACCCAAATCTGGAGTGGGAAAAGTCACGCGAAATTAACGTTGGTATCGAAGGTATGGCTTTCGATCGTCACTTATCTTTTGAAGTCAACTACTTCAACGAATACCGATATGATATGGTGGACATCGTTACGTCGTCTTACTCAGCAATGAATGGTAATTTCACCATGTACACCAATTATCAGGAAGTTGCGAATAGTGGGGTAGAGCTGGATGTTGATTACATGAATCAAAGTGGAGATTTTTCATACCGCGTAGGTGCGAATCTGACTTATTCAAAGAACAATTTTGTTGTGAAGGATGAAGTGGCTTATGCTGATGCCCGCACAACAGAAGGACGTCCAACAAGCGTTATTATGGGATATGAGTCTCTTGGCTTGTTTGGAAAAGATGTGGCACTTGAAGGTGCACCAACACAAATGTTTGGAAATTACGGCATCGGTGATATTGCATACAAAGATCAGAACAATGACAATATCATTGATGACCTGGACAAAGTTGCTCTCGGGTTGAATACACCAACCACATTCTTAGGCATTGATCTGGAATTAAAATATAAAAACCTGGGGCTTTATCTCCTTGGAACTGCCTCTTTAGGTGCGATGGAAACGCTTGGTAGCTCCTATTTCCGAAACTATGGTGAAGGCAAATACTCTGTTTTGGCAAATGATGCTTATCATCCAACACGTAATCCGGAGGGAACGCAACCTGCCTTAACAACCACCAGTGGAACGAACAATACAGAAACATCAGATTTCTGGCTGCAAAGTGGTGACTTTTTCCGCTTGAAGAATGTTGAACTCAGCTATACCTTTAAGTTTGAACCTGCAAGCACAGTGAAAAAAGCTAAAATCTTTGTGCGGGGAAACAATCTGTTTGTGATGTCAAGTATTAAAGACGTTGATCCGGAAGCACCTACGGGTGGCGTGACGAACTATCCTGTAATTCGAATGATGACAGGTGGATTGTCTGTTTCTTTCTAATTGATAAATATGAAAAAAGAATATAATATAATGAAAACGATTAGATACATACTTGGATTGCTTGTTCTGGTGAGCATGCTGTCTGCCTGTGAGGATTATCTGGACCCAAAAGTTGATACACCTTATGGTGATGAATTTGCATATGTACTGCCAAGTGTTGTGGAAGGCTTTCTGACAAATGCCTATGGCGCAATTCCGGGGCAGATAGACCACTACAGTGGAGACTTTCTTGATGCGGCTACCGGTGATGCAGTCACCAACCAATATGGCTCCGGGATATATGCCCTTGGAAGTGGTAAGATGTCAAGCACCAGTAACCCGCTGGGAATTTGGGATGCTGCTTATGCCAGCTTCCAATGGATCCATCTGTTTCAGGAAAAATCGGCTGACACAGCAACAGTTAAATGGTGGATCTCTGACGATGTTAAAGATGCCACTGAAAGACGCAGATTGATGGGGGAATCTTATTTCCTTCGTGCTTACTGGGGAATGGAACTGTTAAAAGTTTATGGCGGACTTGCTGAGTCAGGTGAGGTACTGGGATATCCTATTGTCAAAAAATTCCTGAGTGATGAAGAGCAGGAGGACATTTTTATGATGCCGCGTAATACCTACGAAGAATGCGTGCTGCAAATTTTGGAGGATTGCGATAGTGCAATCGCCATCTTACCCAGTGCATACAGTGATGCTGGGTTGTCTCCCGATATGGTTCCTATCCTGGGTAAAGCCAATATTGGTCGTGCTACTTCTTCGGCTGCTTACGTGCTTAAAAGCCGCGTGGCTACGTTTGCAGCGAGTCCTGCTTATAACCCCGGAAATGATCTAACAAAATGGGAACGTGCTGCTCGTCTAAGTCAGGAAGCAATCGATAAAGTAGGTTTGAGCTATACTTCTCTTACTTATTCAGCCGTAACAACACCCAGTTTATCCACAACTCCAAAGGATTACCTGTTTCGCAGTTACCATAATAATAACGCCCTGGAAAATCGCAACTTGCCACCAGCATTTTGGGGGAATGGTCGCACCAATCCTTCACAGAATTTGGTAGACGCTTTTGCAATGAAGAACGGGTATCCAATTTCAGATCCTGCCTCTGGTTATGATCCTCAGAACCCTTATGCAGATCGTGATCCTCGGCTTCGAAATACTGTGATTTACAATGGCGAATCTGTAGAAAATGGTGGCCGGGGACTGGAAGTAGCTGAATCAATTGCGCAATACATTGTAATAAAAGTGGATACCACAGAGGTTGACGATGGCGCTGGTAATATGGTGATGGTGATTGACACGGTTGCTGATACAATGATTTATCGCAAAGGACTTGATTATCAAGGGAATGATTACCGTGCTACCCGCACAGGCTACTACCTGCGTAAGTGGATTTCGGACAAAGCTGAAATGCTTTCCAATGTTAATCAGAAGTTGAACGCTGAACACATGTTTCCAATTATCCGAGGTGCAGAGGCCTTTTATAACCTTGCAGAAGCCTCAATCGAAGCAACTGGTAGCGCTACTGGTGTTGTAGCCGGATGTAGCCTGTCTGCTTACGATATAATTTCAGATATTCGTCAAAAAGGCATGTACTTATATTTGGGTGATCCTTACCTTGAGTCTCAAACATCTCAGGATCAGATACGTAATCTGTTGAGAAACGAGCGACGCATTGAGTTTGCTTTTGAGAACCATCGTTACTTTGACCTACGTCGCTGGAAGATGCCTTTGGCAGAAACGGTACGCGGAATGGCTGTAACCCAGGCAGAAGATGGAACTTTAACCTACGTTGGAACAGATCCGAATGATCCTGCTACCCAAATTGAGGTTGAAAAACGTAAATTTGATGACGAAAAGTATTATTATCATCCATTGCCTTATGACGAAGTCGTTAAAAGCTCTGCTTTAGTCCAAAACAAGGGATGGTAATCAAAAGAAATAGAAATTGTAAAAATACAATCATATGAAAATAATAAAATTTATCGGTGCGTTTTTTATCATGGCTACGATGCTTACATCCTGCTATGAAGAATATGTTGAGGATTTTGATTATACAACTGTGTATTTCGGAACGCAAAAACCTTTACGCACGATCGTAGCGAGGGATGTGATGGAGTTTGAAGTGGGTGTTACGCTTGGCGGAATGCGTGTGGATGACGGTAGTTATGAGGTGAACTTCAAAGTGGATACAAACCTGCTGAATGTAATTCCTGAGGCATCCGGATTCAAAGCCTTGCCAGAAGCATATTATACCCTGGGGAATGCATCCAGCTTCAATATCATTAAGGACCATATGCGTGTTGTAAATGTGGCTCTGAATAAAGCTGCGTTTACTTCTGACCCATTAGCCCTTAATGAAACCTATGCGCTTCCTTTGCAAATTACAAGTGCAAATGTCGACAGTATAAGAGGAAGCGAACTGGATACACCAACCATTGCATCCAAAAACATTACAATTCTTGTGTTAAAGTACATTAGCCCTTATCATGGAACATATTACTCCAAGGGTGTGCAATACACATTGGATGCTTCCGGAGCAACGATTGAAACGGTTGCTTATTCAAAAGAGGATTTAAGTCAGAACATGACCAAAGACTTTACCACTCTTGGATTAAATACAATAAGTACCAACAAAATTGCAGCCAATATCAGTGGTAGGATTGATTTAACAGTAGGCGATGATAACAAAGTTGATATTGTTTCTACTGATATTACTGTAACTGAAAATAGTTCATTATATAATTCAGAACAGAAGACGCTTTATATGAATTATAAGTTTGAGGCTTCTGGCATCATGTACCATGCCATTGATACAATGATTCTACGTCAGGATCCCGAACTGGATCTGAGGTTTGAGGAGTGGTAGTAACAAGGATGATAATAAAGAGGTGTGTATAACACCTCCACATTTGTGGATTAAGAGAAGAAAGATGAATAAAAAAAGAATGTTTTTTATTTCCGGTATTTGTACGGTGCTCTTGTTTGCATGTCAAACAAAAAAAGCCGAAGGAGATGGTTTAAATGCGCCACAGCAGAAGCCGAATATCATATATATTTTGGCGGATGATATGGGATATGGTGACCTTGGATGTTACGGTCAGGAAAAGTATGCAACTCCCAACCTTGATAAGATGGCCGCCAATGGTATTCGATTTACTCAGCACTACAGTGGATCCACAGTTTGTGCACCCTCCCGTTCCAGTTTGTTAACCGGAGAACATACCGGTCATACACCTGTTCGAGGGAATAAGGAAGTGAAACCGGAAGGTCAACATCCCATGCCGGATGATGCAGTTACAGTTGCTGAGATTTTAAAGACAGCAGGTTATGTGACTGGTGCATTCGGGAAATGGGGCCTGGGTTTTCCTGGTTCCGAAGGAGATCCGAATTTCCAGGGCTTTGATGAGTTTTATGGTTACAACTGTCAGCGCATGGCACATCGGTATTACCCACCATACTTGTGGCACAATCAGGAAAAAGCACACATGGCAGGGAACGATTGGATTAATACAGTGACTTATGCACAGGATGAAATCCAAAAGGCAACCCTCGCGTTTATCAAAGCAAATAAGGACACAAGCTTTTTTGCCTACGTGCCCATTGTCTTGCCACATGCTGAATTAATATCACCGGATGATTCTATTTTTAAAAAGTTTGATGGACAGTTTGAGGAAACACCTTTTGTTGGGTCAGAAGGAGCCGATTATGGACCAAATATAGTCACGTATAAGTATTGTTCACAAGCGAAGCCCAAAGCAACTTTTGCATCAATGAATTACAGGGTTGATGCATATGTTGGCCAAATTATCAAACAACTGGAGGAATTAGGAATCCAGGAAAATACAATTGTTATGTTTTCAAGTGATAATGGTCCCCATGAAGAAGGTGGCGCAGATCCTGAGTTTTTCAACAGCAACGGAAATTTTAAAGGGTTTAAAAGAGATTTGTACGAAGGCGGAATTCGCGTTCCTTTCATTGCTTACTGGCCAGGGAAAATAAAGCCTGGAGTCAGTGATCATGTTTCTGCGTTTTGGGACATTCTTCCCACTTTTGCAGAACTGGCGGGCGTAAGTGCTGACTATCAAACCGATGGTATTTCCATGCTTCCTGTGCTCATGGGTGAAAACGAGAAGCAAATGAAACACGAATATTTGTATTGGGAGTTTCATGAAAAAGGAGGTCGCCTTGGCGTAAGAATGGGTGATTGGAAAGGTGTTCAATATGAAGTCGCCAAAGGGAAAAAAGCAATGGAACTCTACAATTTAGCCAACGATGAGGGAGAAGAAGTCAATGTGGCCGATCAGCATCCTGAGATCGTTGAGAAAATAAAAACAATTATGCAAAATGCGCGTACTGAGTCTGAGATCTTTAAGTTTGAAGCTAAAACGCTCATCGCAGATTGATTCGCAGTGTTAGTTAAAGTTCGAAATAGAAAAGGTCGGAGATTTCCGGCCTTTTCTATTCCTGAATAACTGAGGACAGCATGCATGAACCTGCTTGTTTGAATCGTACAGGCGCGCAATACTTACATACAACAGCCCCGTTGAAGCATTCAGAATAGCACGTGCAACAATGGTAATTTTATTATAAGATTTGAGTTTTTAGCAATAAACTTACCCGGGGATTATGTTTAAATTTACGTTGATGATAATGGAAAAGAAAACGAAAGCAAGGCAGAAGATAAATGGCGGCAACGCATGGTTGGTTTTAATACTCTTTTTTGTGAGTCTTGGTTTACAAGGGCAGACAAGCATTTATACAAATGATATGGCGTATGTGCTTGGGGACGTAAAACAGGGATTTATACAGAATAAGATCACCAAAACCTCGCAGGTTGATAACCTGCTTAAGGGCTTTTCAAAATTAAAAGTAAATGGCATTCGAATTCCAATATTTGCATCCGGTTTAACACCCGATTCACTGATGCTTGATTATTTTATCAGGGAGGCAGGCAGACAAGGATTTCCGTTGTTTGCCAATCCGGCACAATCATCAGGTGGACAACGTATTGCAAATGGCGTACTAAATGCTGATGCAAATGGTGGACCTGTTATTAATGATCCTGCAAAAACAGCAATACTCATTGCCAGAATAGTAGACTTTGCACAATTGTATTCCCTGAAATGGATCAATCCCTTTAACGAGGATGGCCGCCCCGAAAGCGCTTGGAGTACCGACCAAATCAACACAATTTATGCATCACTGAAAGGAAATTTGAATGGTGCTGAGTTGATTGGATCCTGTGTCTGGGGCTTAGGTGCCGGCATCCTTTTAATGAAAAACACTGAAATCGCAGATCATATTACTGTGGCAACTACTCATAATTTGGGATTTGAACACAGCAAATGGCCTGAATTTATAGCGCTGGCAAAGGCAAAAAACTTGCCAGTTTGGGATTCCGAAACAAACAACAACGACAAATACGGAACAGGTACACGCATTCAGGTGGCTGTGGATGCAGGTGTGGATGGATTGGTATTGTACAATAGCTGGAATACAATTAGTATGACCACTGGAGAAATTAATACTGCAGGGAAAAACCTGATGGAGATTTATCTGAAACCAGTTGCAGCTGCGAATGCCTCAGTGGATGCTAATCTAAAAAAGCAAATTCAGGTTTTCCCCAATCCATGCACCACCGGTGTACAGATAAAAGGCGTGGATGAAGGTGCCGGTTTTTGTGTTTACAATTCCCTGGGAAAACAAGTGCTATGTGGCAATTCTAAAGTTATAAATACAACAGGTCTGACGCCCGGATTCTATGTGTTACTAACAAACGGGATGTCCTGTAAATTTATTAAAGAATAGGTATGAAGTGGAGTTTCGTTTATGTACTTTCCTTTGTTGTCATGGCAATGGCGGCACAAGAGAAAGACCCAAAAGAGGCCATTATTTACATAGACACAACGCAGGGACATGTGCTTCAGGAGGGAAGCAGTGGCTTTAATGTACGCATTGCAGATAAAGTATGGAGTTACTCACATCCTGATTTCAAGGCAGCTGTGCATGGACTAAAACCGGGCTGGTTGCGTTATTTCTCTGGCACGATGGGTGATGCATTTAACAGCGCCACTGGCCTTTATGATAAGGATTATGCCCTGATGTTCGATCATCAACAGGCTTACTTTAAAGGATACGAATTCACACAGGTTAAAGGCCCTCATCGTATTATCGATTTATATCACTTGCTAGGTGAGGTGGGCGGAAAATTGATTGTGACCATCAATGGCTATTCTGAAACACCCAAAGTGGCAGAAGAACTGGCACGCTTTTGTAAAAACAATAACATCGAAGTGGAGGTTTGGCAGTTTTGCAATGAACCATATTTTTATGTTCCGCATCGGGAGCGATACTGGTGGAATGATGGATATGATTATGCAGCCAAAATGAAACCCTACGGTGATGCCATTCGAAGGGTGTTCCCGGATGCAAAATTGGCACTTAATTGCAGTTGGGACGGCATATGGGGCTTTATGAAAGAGATTCACAGCTATCAGGAAGAAAACGGCGCCTGGTGGGATGTGTTCTCAAAACATTCTTATGCACCGCATGTTGGAGGAAGAGAACCGTTTGAAAAAGCATACAAGCGCGGAAATACAAAAGTGATCGAAGCCACCGACAAGACCGCCATGGCAGAAATCGAACGTTATACCTGGCAGGGGGTTCCCATGATAATCACTGAATTTGGAGTGTGGAATGCACCCTTGAATGGCATTTATTCAGCAATTTACAACGCGGAATATACACTCCGTCAATTGGCACATCCCAATCTTCAGTACATTGGTTCTCATGAGATCAGTAATAAATATAAACCTGCCATTAACCGAAACAACGAAATATTGCATGCCTATAAAAACGGACTCAGGATCAATACCGATACAATGCGAACGGGGGTGAAAATTGATGATGAAGGCAATGCCCTTGCCTTAGTGCATGAAGCAACCAATAATACCAGTTATACCTGGGATACGAAAATACAGGGAGGTGCAAGGGTAGAAGGCTTAAAAGGAACGCAGGTGGAGGCCATGTATGCCCGTGCTTTTAAAGGGATAAATGGCTATGATTATTTGTTGGTCACCAATCGCTCTGCCATTTCCCATAACTGTAAGGTGATGCTTGGAGAGTTACCTTTATCTGGAAATGTATCCCGAAGGTACATGTTTTCAGAGATCCCGGCAAATCAAAACATCCCTGTGATTGAAGATGAAGTGAGTGCTAATCCATTAAACATTCCCCCATTTTCGGTGGTCTTGATTAAATGGGAATCAAATGTAACCGCTGCACCTGCGACACCTCGGATTTACAAGATTTCGAATGTTGAAAATGGTGTACTGCTACATTGGTGGAAGCGCGACATTGCACAGGGATATCAGGTCGCATATGGGACGGATAAAGCACATTTAAACAAGGTAATGGACATTCAGGGGTGTGCTAATACGAGCATCACACTCACGGATTTGAAAAAAGGACAAAGCTATTTCTTCGCTGTGTCTGCGTATAACTCATCCGGGAAAAGCGAATTTTCATCACCGGTACACTTAACCCACCAGCGACCGAAACAGCCAAAAATATTTAAAACGGCAAGGAGGGATACAACCCTTACAGTGATGTGGGAAAGTGTAGCCAATGCAGACGGGTATTGGGTGAGTGTTCTGAATCAGGAGAGAATGGTGCGCTATGATGCAAAGAATGTTTTTGGTTACCGCATCGAGGGATTGAAATATGACACACCGTATAAAATTTCGGTGACAGCCTATAATGGTCTTGGAGAAGGGCCGGCATCAGAAGAACTTGTGCTTACTTGTAAGAAACACATACCTTTACCTCCCCGTAATATCTCTGCCAAAGCAACAGCAAACGGAACCGTTAAATTGGCCTGGATCATTCAGGATACAATTAATCCCCATGTTAAGTACAGGATTTATCGGGGAGAAAAGTTACATGAATTCACGCCTCTTGCAGATGGGATTGAGTTAAATTATTTTGAAGATAAAAGCATCAAGCCGGGAGAGTCTTTTTATTATACAGTGAAAGCTTACAATGAAGATGGTGAATGTGACTATTATCCAAACATTGCTACCATCATCAAAGTCGACAAACAGTTGCGCATTGAAGTCAGCGAAATTCAAACCCACGGGGAAGCTGTTCGCATTAAGATCAAATTCACTAATATCAAACTGGATGGCGATATCAGGTATGGCGTCGCGATTAGCGATGTTTCTTATTTGACTGAGGAGGAAGTTCTTTATGAGTCGGACGAAGTGGCCCCGGATTATTTTTGGGTAAGCATCCCAAAAAGCGACTTTAAAACAGCACGGAAATATGCAATTAAAGGTTTTGTGAATACCAATGGTAAATCGATTTACAGTCTTCCGCCACACAAAACGCTAAAGCTATAAATGAACTGACCTCATTATTAAAGAAGGAGCGTAATAAAAGAGAAGAAATATTCTTAAATTAGGCACATTTGGTGCCTGGATCAGCCCATATTGATAATGAAATAATGATTTATAAAATGATTATTATGGAAGGGTTAAGAGAGAAATTAAAAGATTTGCACTTATGATTACAAAAGAAAAAGTATGCTGGTTTTGTTTTAGAGTTTGGATATCACAAGTGAGGCTGGCAATGATCTTCGGTATGATTGCAATACTTATTCCGTTCAACAGTTTCTCGCAATCCTTTGAATTTGGTTATGTGGGAATCGCTGCAGAACAGGAGGGGATGCACGTTTGGGGGTCTTCACCGGTGATGGCTCCCGATGGAAAGGTCCATCTTTATGTGGCTCAGTGGCCAATGGATACACAAAAAGATTTTAGTGGCTGGTACAAGGATTGCGAGATAGCGCATTATGTGGGGGAAAAGCCGGAAGGGCCGTTTAAATTTGTTCGTGTGGCCGTGCCCGATCAGGATGGGAAATTTAACTCACCTCATAATCCAAGCATCAATTACATCGATGGTCGCTATGTGTTATGCTTCATTGTTAACGAGAACAATGACCTGACGACTCAACGCATTGTAATGTACGTTTCCGATGACCTGAATGATAACTGGCGTCCTGCAAAGGGGGCAGAAAAAGACGGAACCATGCTGCGGAAATCACAGGATTCTACTGTGTGGAACTACACGGCAAAATTGGGCGTTTCAAACCCAACACTGGTAAAATTCAATGGTAAATATCATTTGTATAATAAGTCGGTGGTCAGAAAACAACCCAAAGGCTATGTCTATACCTATGGCGTTGCACTTGCTGACAATGTGGAAGGACCTTACATTCACCATCCCGTGAGAATCACACCACCTGACATGCCGTTGGAAGATGCATATGCTTTTACAATGAATGATTCTGTATTTCTATTCAGTCGGGATTTTGGCGCAAGAATGGGGAACAGTGGTGGCGGACTCTTATGGCGCTCGGCTGATGGGTTTGCTTTTGACGGTGAAAACATATCCCGGGCCTACGAAGATTTAGCTCATTACCTGGGTGAAGACGCCCTTGAAGAAGCGTATGTTTATAGAGGCAAAAAACATGGACATCTTGAACGCGCACAGGTACTCTCAATTGATGGGAAGCCTGCATACGTCTATTTTGCAACAGGAATCAATTTGAAACCGGGTTTTGGAAGTGGGTCGCACCTGTTTAAAGTTTGGTTGAAGTAATGCATGCTGATGCTTGTTTCAAGCTCAAAATGCTCGTGTCAAAGTAAAATTTGTTAAACATGTCAAAGATCGTTTCAACGGGAGTAATGCTGTTTGTTTTTTTCTCCATGGCCGCAGCCGATTTACCCACTGTAAAAAATAGTTTTGGAAACGCGTTCGTAAAAACAGAAGCAAATAATTTGCTTGTTTCAACTGGGTCAGTCGAACGCGTACTTCAATGGACCGGCAAGGGATTTGTCACCATTGGTCTGAAAAACCTAATCAGCGGGAAAGAATGGGTGGATGTAAATCCAAATGTTGGTGCCGACTGGTCTTATGCAGGGCTCATTGACAATACGCCTGCAGAACTTTTATCCCTATACACCACTGAAAGCACCGACGAGGGTTTTACATCTCCTCATATTGAAGTTGTTGCAGAAATTTTCTACCCATCCATAGAAACAACATTAAAGTATCAGTTATGGGTTTACCCGGATGCCCCGGGAATCTATTCAAGAATCTGGTTAAAAGGTAAAACGGCCAGTCACATTACAAACGTGAATGCTGATCAACGAAAAGGCATCAGCATTGAACTGGTCAATGGTCGTAATCAAACGCCCTATCTGGCTCAGGGAATGGCGCAGCAATGGTATGCATCCATTGTCAGGGATGAAAAATGCATCCAATACCACATAAAAGGCTTGGACCAGACTAAGAATTACAAAGTGGGATTAAGTTGGTGGAGCTGGGATGGTAAAAAACGGATTCAAAAGCTAAGGGCTGGCAGCGTGGATGGTGAAGCAGAGGTTGACCTGATTCCTGCGACGGTCATATCAAATAAGCCATCAATCAAAACCATTGATTTGCCAACGAACCTTGCCATTGATAATACCATCCGCATATATGTGGATAAGATTGAGGGGGAGGATGCACAACTTTCGGAACTCTGGATTTATGAGGAAGGAAAGGACGCAAAGAAGATAAAAAACGGCATTGTGGAACGGGTGGAAGCACTGCATGAGGATGCACCGGCTGCCTATCATTTAAGTGCCTATGCTGACTGTGGCGAAAAACTTCAGGAACAGGACCTGATCCCAACAGGTCGTGTTGATTTCCTACCCTGCAATGTGGAGGGGAAGGACGTGCGATTGTACGGCTATTACAACGATACGCAACATAGGAATTTTCCCAATACACCCATCTACAAGGAGAAATACCTGTCGAATATCAAAGATGACCCAACAAATGTAAACTGGGCAAATGCTATCAGCATAGAGGATGGGAACGAAGGAGTTATCATGCTTAAAGAATCTCACAAATGTGTAAATCAATATGGTGTTGATACAGGAGAATTTGGCTTTGAAAATGGCGGCGTTACCAATACCGGAACAGGTTTATATCCCGAAGAGGTGGACACTGCACACTATAAATGGGCATGGGGATCATGGATGTTGGTGTACAATGGTGGAGAGGACTATCGGGAACTGGCGGTGAAAACATTTGATCGCTATCGTTTTCCGGTAAGAAAGGAGCGGGATATGTATATAATGACACTCACCTGGGGACATAGTCTGAACGCCAGGGATGGAAGAAATTATGCTTGGGAATCATCCATTCTTAATGAGATCCCATTGTGTGCGGAAATGGGGATTGATCTTTTGTTGATAGATGATGGCTGGCAGGTAAGCAAAAGCGCAACATCAGCATCCCCAACAAATAACCGGTGGAGACCACATGAGGAGATTTATCCTGAAGGCTGGACCAATGTGATCAGGGAAAAGAAGTACCATGGCATAGATCTTGGCTTATGGGGTGTGGCTAGGGCCATGGAACCGGAAGACATGATTTGGAACTGGGATCAAATTCACATGAAACAGCTGAAACTGGATTTTGCTTCTTTCCCAAATCACGATGCCCTGGATGAAATGATGCAAAAAGCCCGTAAATTCATGCTTTATACAAATCATAAAAGCATGATAAGTTGGGATCTAACAGAGAATGCGCCCCGGTATGGTTACTATTGGGCAAGGGAATACGGAAATCTGCATTTTATGAACCGAAAACCCACAGCACCCGCAAATGTTACTTACATCCCTTGGACGGCCCTGCGTGATTATTGGATGTTATCCCGTTACAATAATCTGAATAAATTTCAATTAACCAGCCATAACCCACGCCTGGTGGACAAGGAGATATCGGATGCCTATTTGCATGGTGCTGATTATGCCGTGGCTACAACATTAATGGGCGTTCCACAGCTATTTTGTATGCCCCGTAACTACAATCAGGAGGAAAAAAATGTTTTAAAAGAGATGTTCAATGTATATAAGTCTGAGCGGGACAAAATTTGGGATAGTTATGTATTCCCTATCGGAGACGAACCAGATAACATGAGCTATACCGGATTTCAGACCTACCAAAAAGAAAGCAGGGAAGGCCATTTTCTGATATTCAGGGAATTGAATAACAAAAAGAATTCCCATGCCATGAAAATTCGGTTCTGCAAAGAGGGAGATGTGATTCTACTCAGAGATTTGTTTCATCATACGGAGGAAAAAATAAGACTTAAAGAAGATTTATCCATCACATTTGAGATGGATGCCCCTGCCAGTTATCGCTTTTATGAATATGAGGTTTTAAACTAATTGCTTTTGCCTTGTTGTTTCAGCAAACTAAGTTTTTTTGATTCTGCTTCGTCATAAGCCGGATTCAATTCACTGGGAACAGGGGCATTTGTTTTGATTCTCCATTCTTTTAATAGCTGATGTAATTTG
The DNA here is from genome assembly GCA_041584055.1 of Bacteroidales bacterium. Taxonomy (GTDB): domain Bacteria; phylum Bacteroidota; class Bacteroidia; order Bacteroidales; family UBA5342; genus JBFHER01. Next base: position 15,606 of record JBFHER010000011.1, on the reverse strand, counting down.
TGGGCTGTTTCAGGATCCTCTGAGGTCAGATCGTGTGTTTCGCCGGGATCAGCTTCCAAATCGTATAGTTCAATGGCATTGTCCTCGAAAAATTCAAGCAATTTCCATTTTCCCAGACGCAGTGCAGAACCCGGACGGGTGCGAAAGAGATTGTCCCGCCACCCTTGCGTTGAACTGACTTGTCCCTGTGTTTGCAGATAGATGGGGAAATGCCAGAAAAGAGGGTGCTCCGGAATTGGTTTTTGCTTAAGAAGATAGGATGCAATGCTGGTGCCATCCAGCAACTTTTTCTCTGGTGTTGCACCAAGCAGATCCAGTAGCGTTGGATAAAAATCAAGGTTAACAACAGCTTCGTCGCTGGTTTTTCCTGCAGGAATGTGGGCAGGCCATTTAATGATCAAAGGCACACGGATCCCTCCCTCATAGTACGACCCCTTCCCACCTCGCAGAGGTGCCTGACTGGAGACATGCCGTAAACCACCATTGTCGGAAGTAAAAAGAACAATGGTGTTGTCTTCAAGCTCCAGTTCCTTTAATTTGTTTAATAACCTTCCTGCATTGGCATCCATGGCTTCCACCATGGCTGCATAAACAGCATTGGATTGCTCATCTTTTGCCGCTTTATTTTTATATTTTTCGATCAATTCCTGCTTCCCCTGTAAAGGTGTGTGCACAGTGTAGTAAGGCAGATAGAGGAAAAATGGGTTTGATCTGTTTTCCTCAATGAAGTGTATTGCTTCTTTTGTAAGGCGCTCTGTAAGGTATTCTCCTTCCGGAGCCTCTAAGGTGGGGTAAACATAGGGCGCAAAATAACTTTTGGGATGTCCCCAACGACCTCCGGCAACAGTGCGATCGAAGCCTTGCTGAAGTGGATCTTCCCCAATGTGCCACTTCCCGATCTGGCATGTTATATAACCATTCAACCTCATTTCATCAGCCAGTGTTAAAACGTCCTCATGAACGAAATCAGTGTTCGGGGTAGGGATTAGTTTACGTGTTTTTATGTTTCCCCGATCGGAGGGACTTACCGTGTAGATGCCATGGCGAGGCGTGTTTTGCCCGGTCATCAGGCACGCCCTGCTCGGTGCACAATTAGATGCACCTGCATACGCTTGATTAAAAAGAATCCCTTCGGAAGCCAGCCTGTCAATGTTGGGTGTTTCATAAAAATAACTCCCATAACAGCCTAAATCTTTCCAGCCCAAATCGTCAATGACAATCATCACCACATTTGGTTTATTTGCATTTTCGGCAAACATGAAAACCGGTGTGACAATTAGTGAAAATGCCAAAATAATTAGTTGCCTGGACAAGAGGTGTTGGATTTGCATTCGTTTCATAATGTGTTTTTCTGTTTATAACATTCAATGGCCTCGCTTCTGTTTTTTTTAAACCTGCGAAAGGTTAAAGTTAAGTTTTTTAGATATTAGTTGTTATGATGGATCATGCAAACACTGGGAATATATTTATGGCAGCATAAAAACAGACATTCGCTGAAATGTATTGATGATGAGCGTAAAAATATTATTCATAATGGTTTGCCGGGATTGGGGAATGAAATCTGCCAGATACAAGGGCTTGTGCATCGCCTGCAGGCAAGGGGCATTTCTGGGTGGGGAATGGGCTGGCAATAATTGGATTTTTTGCAGTGCATTTGAATGTGCCTGTGATGTGAAATGTTTAAAACAGATACAAAGATAATACAACTGGACATTTTTATAAGAGCATAAATAAGCAAACTTTGTAACGGAGAGAAATGTAATTTTATATAACTTTTTTAATTTTAAATACGAAACATAATGGCTAACAGATTAATCGGTGATTTGCCAAAAGTTGGAATTCGCCCTGTTATTGACGGTCGGGAAAATGGTGTGCGTGAATCATTGGAAGACCAGGTGATGGATTTAGCGAAAGCGGCAGCCGCTTTTATTGAAGAAAATCTTCGTTTTCCCAGTGGAGAAAAAGTAGAATGCGTTTTAGCAGATACATGTATCGGTGGCGTTGCTGAAGCAGCAATGTGTGCAGATAAATTTAAAAAAGCAGGCGTAGGCGTGTCACTGACCGTGACGCCATGTTGGTGCTATGGAACAGAAGTGATGGATACAGATCCAACACTGCCCAAAGCTGTATGGGGATTCAATGGAACAGAACGTCCAGGCGCTGTTTATTTAGCAGCAGCTTTGGCTGGCTATACACAGAAAGGACTCCCAACTTTCGGAATCTATGGCCGTGATGTACAGGATGCAGGTGATACAAGAATTCCTGCGGATGTTCAGGAAAAGATCCTTCGTTTTGTGAAGGCGGCACTGGCAACAGCTCAAATGAACGGGAAATCATATTTATCGGTGGGTTACAGCTCCATGGGGATTGCTGGTTCTCAGGTGGATGGTGACTTCCTGCAAAAATATTTAGGCATCCGTGCTGAATATGTTGAGTCAATTGAAATAATGCGTCGCATCGACGAAGAAATCTATGATAAAGATGAGTATGCGAAAGCACTGGCATGGACGAAAGAAAACTGCAAGGAAGGTGTTGATTTAAATGGAAAACCGCATACCGTTGAGCAAAAAGAAAAAGAATGGGAGAAAGTTGTTAAAATGACTTTAATCTACCGTGATATGATGATTGGTAATCCTAAACTGGTTGAAATGGGCTACCGTGAAGAAGGCTTGGGTAGAAATGCAATCTTTGGTGGATTTCAGGGACAACGTCAATGGACCGATTATCAGCCAAATGCTGATTTTCTTGAAGCAATCCTTAATTCTTCTTTCGATTGGAATGGCATTCGTCAGGCTTTTGTTGTTGCCACCGAAAATGATCACCTGAATGGTGTGGCTATGTTGTTTGGCCATTTGCTAACCAATACATCTCAAATCTTCTCTGATGTGCGGACTTACTGGAGTCCTGATGCGGTGAAACGTGTTACAGGAAAAGCATTGACAGGCAAGGCTGCCGGGGGAATGATTCACTTGATAAATTCTGGGTCTACAACGCTTGATGCAACTGCTCAGCAACGCAATGCTGCTGGTGAACCAGCCATGAAACCTTTCTGGGAAATTTCAAAGGATGAAGCTCAGAAATGCCTTGATAATACAACCTGGCCACCAGCAAACGTGGAGTATTTCCGGGGAGGAGGCTTTTCTTCACTCTTCAAAACAGATGGTGAAATGCCGGTGACAATGAGTCGCGTCAACATGGTTGATGGCCTGGGTCCTGTGTTGCAAATTGCAGAAGGCTGGACAGTGAAGGTGGACGGTGAAATTCACGACATATTAAACAAAAGAACAGATCAAACCTGGCCAACAACATGGTTTGTACCACGTACAAATGGTGAAGGTGCGTTCGAGGATGTGTACAGTGTAATGGCTAACTGGGGTGCGAATCATGGGGCGATCAGCTATGGCCATATTGGCGCCGATTTAATCACCCTGGCATCTATTCTGCGCATTCCGGTATGCATGCACAACGTGGATGAAAAGGATATTTTCCGCCCAAGCGCATGGTCTGCTTTCGGAACAGACAAAGAGGGACAGGATTACAGAGCATGTGCCACCTACGGCCCATTGTATAAATAATTTTACAAGGAGGGTATCTGGAAAACAAATTTGTTTTAGTGCCTTAGTGCATTATTTTCAAAATCGATTGATCCGTTTTGAAGGTTGATACACAAGGTCTAAATCCCCTGGTTTGGGAAGCAAAGATGTTTTTTGGATACCCTTTTTAAATCATATCGTCAGGTAGATTGCAATTGCAAATAAAATTGCCTGTTCACCCCGTCGTTTCGGTGAATGGTCAGTTTTTTTGGCGCATCGTACCGACACAATTTGTTTTTTAATAAGGATTATAATGAAGGATATTGCAATAGTTTTTGATTGTGGGGCAACAAATGTACGGGTCATCGCGATGGACACCAAAGGACAGATTTTGGCGTCTAAATCAGCACCAAATGAAACAGATCCGGATCCGAATCTTAAAGGCGGAATAATCTGGGACATAGAGAAGATGTGGGGCAAACTGAGCATGGCTGCAAAGCATGTTACATCACAGATTGACGTGAGCCGTATCGCCGGAGCCACCGTGACCACCTTTGGCGTGGACGGTGCTTTTGTTGACAAAGAAGGAGAATTGCTATATCCGGTTGTTTCATGGCAGTGTGAGCGGACGCATCCCATCATGGAAAACATAGATAAGTACATGCCTTTGGAAGAGCTGTACCGTATCTCAGGTGTGTATCCTTATGCCTTCAATACAATCAATAAAATGATCTGGTTCCGGGAAAATCGTCCGGACATCATCGATGCAGCTTACCGCTTTTTATTTATACCGTCCCTTTTTATAAAAAAATTAACCGGCGAATTAAAAAACGACGCCACCATGATGGGCACGTCAATGATGGCAGATTTAGGGAAACGCCAGTTTTCTAGCGATATTTTAAAGAAATTAGACATTGATGCCTCCTTGTTTGGCGATATTTATGAAGCTGGCGATCAGGCCGGTGTTTCACATGTACAAGCCACCATTGAGACTGGACTGCCCGAAGGGACACCTGTCTTCTTCGCTGGGCACGATACCCAATTTGCCGTATATGGTTCGGGTGCAGAACTAAATCAGCCCGTGCTTAGTTCAGGAACATGGGAGATATTAATGGCCCGGAGTCAGGCATTCAGTGCAAGGCCAAAAGAGTTGAAGAACAACCTGACCACTGAAGCAGATGCAATCAAAGGCGTTTACAACATTGGCCAAAACTGGTTAGGATCAGGTATTCTGGAGTGGTTCTCCCGTAACTTCTATGGCGAACTGTGCGGGGATATTCTGTATGAAACCATGATTGGTGCTGCAGAAAAAATAGAGCCGGGAGCACACGGACTCAATATCAATCCAGCATTTTATGATGATGGCACAAGTGCTAAAGCAGGCACCATCAACGGACTCACCATCAATACAAAAAGAGAAGAAATATACCGGGCCCTGTTAGAAAGTCTCGCCTTTCGTTTACGAGAAAGCCTGGAGGCCTTGCAAACAGCCGGAAATTTCAAGGCTGAACGTATCATATGTGTTGGAGGAGGATCAAAAAATCGTTTGTGGAATCAACTTCGTGCTGATGTGTGTAACATTCCAATACAGTTGATCGACCAAAAAGAGACAACGGTACTTGGCGCTGCCCTGTTTGTTTTTAATGGTTCAGGTGTTGTAAAAACAATTGATGAAGCAAGAAAAAATATTTCATATAACCCGACGCAGATAAACCCTTCTGCACAACGGGATCAATTTGATGGACTTTACAAAAAGTACCTCGAATTTAAAAACGCTTAAGCGGGATCAATGTGAAAACTTTTGAGCTTGCTTGTCTCAGGCAATAATATGCTTCACAACATATCTTCTGTCTTTTCACCAATTCTTACTAAGAAGTAAGCATTGCGTGATGTATTTTTGTAACCCGTCATTTTTTTTAATTGAAATTGAAAAATACGATCGGGCAGGCCGGAGTGCGGTCGTAAATACTGGTTACAATGATAAAGACAACATTTTTTCTTATAGGTGTGATCATCGCATCTTTTACGGTAAATGCTGTGTCAGCAGACAAGGAGCCTGTGGAGCTCGTTAATCCGTTTATTGATACACATAATTCACGCTGGTTTTATTTTAATTCTGCCTCTCGCCCTTTTGGCATGGTCAACCTGAGTCCGGATACAAATACGGATAAAACCTGGAGTTCCGGTTATTTGTATGATGATAAGCACATTAAATGTTTCAGTCATGTACACGCTTGGCAACTGGCAGGTGTGGCTGTGATGCCAACCATTGGCACCTTTAAAGGCCATCTGGGGATGAATGCATATAAGTCGGCATTTAGCCATGAGGGTGAAATCGCAAAACCTGGTTATCATAAGGTGCATTTGGATGATTATGGGATCGATGTTGAGTTAACATCCACAACGCGTGTTGGCTTTCATCGTTATTTCTTTCCCAAAGGTGGTCAAAAAAGCATTGTGTTTGATGTGGGTGCATATCTGGCACATGGTCCCACTGTTTCCTCAGAGATATGGAAAGTTTCAGACAATGAAGTGGCAGGTGTTCAGGTGATCAGTAAAACAGGAAGACGCCCCAAGGATACTCCGGTGTATTTTGTTGCACAGGTGGATAAGTCGTTTCAGACATTCAAGGTATGGGAGGATGCCTCGGTCCGGGAAGGGAGTGATCGGATAAAAGGAGAAAAAGTGGGTGGTGCCGTATTTTTTGACACGGAAGACGCCCTGGAAGTGAAGATGAAAGTTGCAATTTCATATGTAAGTGTTGAGCAGGCCCGCAAAAACCTCAACGCAGAACTCAATCACTGGGATTTTAACAAAGTTGTTTCAGCCTCTGAGATGGAATGGAATCAGTGGCTTGGGAAAATTAAGATTCAGGGAGGAACACATCAGCAACAGGTGAAGTTTTATACTGACTTGTGGCGTGCTTTGCTTGGGCGTCGCATCATCAGTGATGTGGATGGCAAGTATATGGACATGACAGGTGAATCACCCGTGGTGCGACAAGTAAGACTGAATGACGATGGAAAACCAGCATTCCCACACTATAATTTTGATGCATGGTGGGGAAGTCACTGGTCACTGAATATATTGTGGTCCATGGTGTACCCTGAAGTGATGGATGGATTCTGCAACACAATGGTTGATATGTACAACAATGGTGGTTTAATCCCCCGGGGGCCATCGGGTGGAAATTACACCTTTGTGATGATCGGTGATCCTTCTGCGCCGTTTTTTGCAACAGCATATAGCAAAGGTATCCGCAATTATGACGTTGAAAAAGCTTATGAAGGATTACGAAAAAACGCCTTTGTGGGAGGGTCCAGGGACCATGCCGGCTACGAACACAACTCACCTGCCTTTGGGGGAGGAATGCAGTACTACATCCAACAAGGTTGGGTTCCAGAAGGGATAAAGGCCAAAGGAATGCATAAGGATGGGGCTGCAATGACCATGGAGTATGCCTACCAGGATTGGTGCCTTGGTCAAATGGCGAAGTCCCTTGGTAAAAATGAGGATTATGCCTTATTCAATGCGCGATCAAAAAATTATAAACATCTGTGGAACCCTGAAACAGCAATGATTCATCCGAGAGAAATAAACGGGGAATGGATCGCTGATTTCCAGCCGGTTGTGGACGGTTTCAACGCACGTGGATTTTGTGAAAGTAACGCTGCCATATATACCCATTTTGTACCTCACGACATGACGGGGCTAATTGGCCTTTTTGGGGGAAAACAGAAGTACATCGATTTTTTAAACTATTCGTTTGAAGAAGGCGAGAAAAGGGATTTTGTGGGTGAGAACAAAAATCATGCATCCAACTGGATTGATTATGGCAATCAACCCGGGACCGCAATGGCGCATCTTTTTAATCATGCAGGAGCACCATGGTTAACCCAAAAATGGGTTCGAAAAGTAAAAGATGTGTTTGGCGACATCAGTCCTTACGACGGCTACAAGGGAGACGAAGATCAGGGGCAAATGGGAGCCCTGGGGGTATTAATGGCAATTGGATTGTTTGAAGTGGATGGAGGGGCATCAATGAACCCTTATTATGAAATCACCACACCCATCTTCGATGAAATTCGCATAACATTGAATAATGATTATTATCCGGGAAAGGAATTTGTGATTCAGGCAAATGCCAATGACCCTGGGAATTGGTACATTCAGACAGCAAAATTGAACGGCAGGGAATGGGACAAATGTTGGTTTTATCACAGCGATTTTATTAAAGGAGGAACACTTAATCTGACCCTGGGGAAGGAAGCAAATCAATCCTGGGGCATTGCGCCAATGCCATAGAAACTGTCTTTGCTCTGAATCGAGTTTGCGTACCTGAAGATTTTAAACGCTTCACCGCTGTACACCCTTGGTGTTAATGTAAACTGGCAAAGGTGAGTATCAGCTTAAAAATTTCAAGCAAATTTTTATGATCATGAATGGGAACTATAAACAATATTGTGTAATATTGTTTCTGGTGTAAATGAGGGGCAATAATCACTTATCTGACAAGTGATTTAAGAAAATGATTGGATTATGTCTAAGGAAAGAAACAACATATTCGGGCAGGGAAGTAAGCTGTTTTTTAATCACAATTACCAAATTACGAAGGTTTTTACGTGGAGTCTTCTTCTTTTTCTGTTTTTTATAAATGCTTCAGCATTTTCGAAAAGTAGATTTTTGTTTAAAAATTTCAGTTACGAAGACGGACTTCCCTCAAATTGGATCACAGACATCATTCAGGATGAGGATGACTTTATGTGGTTTGGTACCTCCGATGGTTTAAGCCGCTTTGATGGCTATTCGTTTAAGAATTATGTCAACATTCCGGGAGATAGCAAGTCCTTAAATGACAATTTTATTGCCGCCCTTGCTGAGGATACTGTGAGTCATTGTCTTTGGCTGGTCACTTCATCCGGCATCTCTAAATTCGACAAATCCACCCATGTCTTTAAGAATTATCAGGTTGAAACCTCGTTAAAAGGAGACTATGCCCCATTTACAAAAGGAGCCGTTTATGTTGACAGTTACCATGATGTGTGGGTGATTGGCTTTAATGAAGGTTTAACAGATGGCCTTTATAAATACGACCGGGACAAGGATGTGTTTGTGAATATTTTTGACAGCATGGTGGATTTGCCAGACGTTTTTTCCACCATTTGTGAAGATAAAAGCCGGAACTTATGGTTTGGTACAAATGAAGGGCTTCTGTGCTATATGCGTGAAAATGAGACTTTCAAACGTGTGGATTGTAGGAATAGTAAAAATGAGTACCTGGATATTACAGCCCTGCATGTGGATGGAAATAACAGACTCTGGATCGGAACTCATCAGGATCACTCCATTTTTTACTATGAGGATGGGAAGCTCACCCAGTTTTTTAAATCCGGCTTGTCCGATGATGAATTTAACTGGATTTCATCCATTACAGAATATGATAAGGACATCCTGCTGGCAGGGATAAAAGATTTGGGCGTGCTGGCCATTGAACGTTCAGGAAAGGAAATTGAAGTATTACAACCCGACATGTTTAATGCCAATGGTATCAATAGCAAAAATCCATTAAAACTATTTACCGATCGTTTTGGAAATATCTGGATTGGGAGTTATAACAGCGGTGTCAGCTTTCTGGACAAAAACCGTAAGAAGTTTGATCTCTATCAGTTTAATTACAAAAGTGATGGTCTCCTTAGTAATAATGTAAGGGCATTTTTTGAAGATTCTGATGGTGAACTATGGGTTGGGACCAAGCAGGGCGGAGGTATTAGCCGATTTAATCCGAAGGAAGGGACATTTGAGAATTTTAAGGCGGATAAAACGAAAGCAAACTGGTTAAATAATGATATCATTATAGCAATCAATGAGTTAGAGCCGGGGCAACTGCTGGTGGGAACCTATGGCAACGGAATTTATCAGTTCGATAAGAAAAGAAAGACCTTCAAGCAGTTTGCGACCCCTGACAGAAACAAAAACAGTATCTCAAGCATCTATGTGTACGCTATTTATACCGATCTTGACGGTCAAATATGGATTGGTTCTAATTCAAGTGTGGATATTTATCATTCTGAAAATAAGTCTTTCTCTCATCTGAAAGGCATCGAATATGCCCGATGTTTCCTGGATATCGGAAACGCAGTTCTTATAGGGACATGGACTAAAGGGCTTTATATCTATGATAAAGAAAATAAAACCACCAAGGCTTGCAGCTTCAATGATCCATATTTAAAAGATGATAATGGTGTTCGCATCAATGGACTGGCTCATGATGAAAACGGAATTGTGTGGATTGCAACAAACAAAGGTCTGGCACGTTTCGATCCGAAAAAAATGAACGACGTTTTTTATAGTGTTAAAGATGGGCTTGTTTCAAATCATATTTGTGCAGTACTTGTTGATGATCGTAATAATGTTTGGGTGAGTTCAAAGGGAGGCTTGTCTAAATTGTCTATGCAGAATGGCACGTTTAAGAATTACAACAAATTTGATGGTTTGCAATCTACTGTTTTTGAGGAGTTTGTGTCCTTAAAAACAACGAGTGGACACATGCTGTTTTCAGGAACCAATGGATTCAATATGTTTCATCCCGATTCAATCAGGGAAAATCCGTATGTTCCCAATGTCCTGATTTCTGACATGAAAATCCTGAATGAACCGGTGGAGATCGGAACGAAAGGGTCACCCCTTACAAAACATATAAGCTTAACCGATTATGTGGAGTTGAAATATGCACAGTCGTCATTTTCATTTGAGTTTTCAGCCATTAACTTCTCATCACCCGAAAATTCTCATTACCGTTACATGCTTGAAGGCTACGACAAAAAGTGGATTTTGGCAGATGGTCGCAGGGTTGCAAATTATACGCGATTACCCGCCGGCGTGTATACCTTCAAAGTGATCGCATCAAACAGTGATGGCGTGTGGAATGACGAAGGTGCCTCTATAAAACTGAAAGTATGGCCGATTTTCTGGAAAAGTAAAATAGCATTTCTCTTATACTTCTCTACCATCATTCTTTTTCTGTTTATTTTCAATATGATCATCACCTATCGTACCAATCAGAAAAACAGACTCGATGAGGAAATACGTGAAAAGGAACGGCTGGAAGAAATGAGTAAAAGCAGGATTCGTTTTTTTACAAATATATCGCATGAACTGAGAACACCATTGACGCTTATTTCAGCACCGTTGGAGAAATTAACATCCTATCAGACAAACGATGCACATTTGAGTGCCACCATTAATATAATGCATCGCAATGCACAGCGTTTGTTGCGTTTGGTTAATCAATTGATGGATTTTAGACGCGTGGAGGAAAATAGAATTAAATTAAAAGTCAGCAAGGGAGATCTTGGGCAGTTAATCAATGAAATATATTACAATTTTAAAGACCTGGCAATCTCCAAGAATATAACTTTCGAGAACAGCGTCGAAATACATGATCATGCAGAAAGCTGGTTCGATCGGGGGATAGTTGAGAAAGGTTTATACAATGTTTTGTCAAATGCAATGAAGTTCACACCGGAAAAAGGGCATGTGGAACTGAGTGCAAAAATTGAAAATAAGAAAGCCATCATTCAGGTCTCAGATACAGGTATCGGTATTCCGGCTGACACAATCGACAAGGTGTTTGATCGTTTTTATACAACAGAATTTGCGGCACACAATCAAACCGGAGCAGGCATCGGCCTCGCATTTACCAAGAATATTGTTGAATTGCATCACGGGACCATTGAAGTGAAGAGTGAATTTAAAAACGGTAGTCAATTTACTATTACAATCCCGGTTGGGGCTGCATCATTTGCGGAGGATGAATTTGCCGTGGTCGATTTGGATGCACAACAGGATGGCGCTAACGTTGCACTGATTGATGAGAAAATTGACAGGGAAGAAGAAGAAAAAGAAAAGAAACACATCAAAGAGAAAATATTAATCGTTGAGGACAGTGATGATTTGCGGGACTATCTGATATCTAGTTTTAGTCATTACGATGTGATCGCATGCACAAATGGAGAAGATGCACTGAGAGAGGCAAAAGAGCAAATGCCCGACATCGTGCTTTCGGATGTGATGATGCCCCGGATGGACGGGCTGGAATTGTGTGACCAACTAAAGGGTAATTTTATAACATCACACATTCCGGTAGTGCTGCTTACCGCCAGAGCATCAGCAGAGCACAAACTTGAAGGCTTACAACACCATGCGGATGCGTATATCGAGAAGCCGTTCAACATCGACATGCTCATTCAGCAAGTAGCGAATCTGGTTCAGCTACGGAAAAGTATCAAAGTGAAATTCAGCAGCAGAGATCTGGTGGAGGCGGTAGATCAGTCAGAGTTGCCTATGGATAAGGCCTTCCTTGTAAAATCAACCGAACTGATTGAGGCTGCCATCAGTGAACCTGATTTGTCGGTTGAAAGTCTAAGTATAAGCCTGGGCATGAGCCGGAGTCAGTTGTTTCGGAAGTTTAAAGCACTCACAAATACAACCCCAAGTCAGTTCATCCGTTCTGTTCGTTTAAAAAAAGCATCCGAGTTGCTGGGCAATCATGCCTACAATGTAAACGAGGTGGCCTTCATGGTCGGATTTATCGACTCTTCTCATTTCATTGCTTCTTTTAAGAAATACTATGGCTTAACACCAAAAATGTATGCTGAAGAATGCAGAAAAAAAGACAATAAAACCAGCTCTCATAGCTGATTCGTAGCTTTATTGCACGCAAAATTCGATTTAACATAAATTTGGAAATGCAACATTTGTTTTGTATTTTGGGACAATCGTCATATTACAATTGTTAGAATCAATCTACTTTTGTAGAAGCGTAATTTTGTAAACTGAAAATCGTAATATCATAATGTTATGAGAAGAATAAAAAACTTAATTTTATTAATCCCTTCTGTTTTCGTTTTGTTATTTGTGTCTTGCACACCTGATGAAATGGAATTTGCCCGTCCGGCAAATTTAGAAGGACCAGTGTATCAACAATTGGTTGAAATGGGCAACTATTCGCATTATCTGGCGTGTTTGGATAAAACAGAGTATGCGGCACCACTTTCAACAGGAGGTTCCTGGACTGCCTTTGTGCCAAGCGACTCGGCGTTTGAAGCATTTTTTAAGGAGAATGGCTTCAGCTCAGTGGATGATATGCCGGTTCAAAGGGTGAAGGATCTGGTGAAGCAATCACTGATTATTGATGCATACAATACAACGATCTTAACATTCTATCCATCAGGATGGTACGCAGGGAATAGTTTTCGAAAACTTTCCCAGTACAAAGATACCCTGCAAATATTGAACGGTAGCGACTATGCAAATTTTGAGGGCGTGATTCCGAACAAGGACTATCTGACCGACGTGGGGCGTGGCAGAGTGAAGCCCCTGACTTATTGGCTGGATGCCTACCTCGATGGCACCCGGAACAATGAAATGGAGCGGACGGATTATTCCTTTATGTTCCCGGGTGAAGAGAACATGGTAAAAGGACAGATGAAAGTGTTTGCTGCACATGTGAATAAGACAAATATCATTGCAGAAAACGGCATTATTTATGAATTGGACAAGGTGATTGAACCAAGACCCTCTCAATATCAAAATTTAACTTCGGAAGAATATGGAGACAAATACAGCATTTTTAAAAGTTTAATAGATCGTTTTGGCTACTTCCGTTACATGGGCATGGTAGAAAACCCATACACCGGCGCCATCGACTCCTCCTATCAGATAAGATTTAACACAGGTATTACAAATAACATGCTGGCCTTTGATCCATCCGATGAACTCATGCCTAAATTGTTAAATAACGTGGATCGGACAGAAGCAAATGCAACCGCACTGATGGCACCCACCAATGATGCTTTGTTGAATTACCTGCTTGAAGACAATGAGGTTGCCAATAACTATGATTCATATGATGAGATGCCGCTGGATGTGGTGGGAATCTTTTTGAACGTGAACTTCTTTACCCATTATTGGTATGTGCTTCCAAGTCACTTTAACAGCTCTTACAACGTTGGACTGGAAACGGTTGAGATCAGTGAGGGAGATATTGTAGATCGAAAATTCTGTAGCAACGGAATGTTTGTGGGTGTGAATAAAGTGTATCCTACAAAAAGTTTTTCAACAGTTTATGGTCCAATGGTGCTGGATACAGCCTACTCCATTATGCTGAAAGCTGTAAAAAATATGGGACTTGATAACAATATTCAGGGAACTGGTGTTGACTACACTATTTTAGGCATCAGGAACAATCAATTTGTAAACATCCCGGACCCAAACAGCGCTACACGAAAAATTACTGTTGTTGGCTACGAGCCTGATATGTCAGTTATTTATATGCAGGTTACAGGAGATGCGGATCCGGCAAATAACCGTATCTATCCCGATCCTTTAAGTTCAAATCCAAGTTCAAGCGATCTTGATTATGTGCAGGAGACACTGAATGACATCGTACTCAATCAGATTGTGGAAGTGCCATTTGAAGAAGATAATTACTATCAGACTAAAAAAGGCGCTTTCGTTTATGTGAAGGATGGAACCCAACTACAGGGTGGAGGAGACATAGACAACAAAGTAACTGTGAATGTTGAAGAAACAAAACAACTGGCTAATGGGAAATTTCTTGTGACGGACAAATTTATTAACCCCCCAACAAAGTATACTTATGGTGCTTTGTTTGGTAACATGACAAGTTTCTTAAAATTTGTATGGGTAATAAACGGAGCAGATGCCCGTCTTGATATCCCGGGTTATGCCTACGACTTTTTGATCAGTTTTCTTGATTTGAGAAAAACATACACCTTGTTGGCACCGAATAACGCTGCCGTGGACAAGGCTGTTGCCGACGGTGTAATACCAAATCCGAGTCCGGCTTATTTGAATAGTCTGAACGAGTTGGATAAAGCAACAGCTAAGAAACAGTTGTTGGAGTTCGCCAAGAAGCACGTTATTCAGCATCCAATACCAACTGATGGTAAGACACAAGGAACGTTTAAATCGCTGAATGTGACAGGAATTGTTGATTTTGCGCCGGTTTATTCTTCTTACCTGATTGGCAATGACTACGAAAATCAAAGTTTGAAGATTTTTGATCCCGCCACTGGAGAAGAATTGGCCAGTACAATTAATATCGTGAATCTATTGTCAAAACGCGTGATCATCCATGAAATTGATGGTTACCTAAAATAGATTAGACGACTATGAGACGAACTGTTCTTACAAACATAAATTCCAAGTTGGAGAAAGCGATGAATAATAACAAAATAATATTTGAGACGAATATGATGCCTTCAAAATGTCAACCTGATCATCGGGGAACGAAGAGTAATTCTATCAAGCTGCTGTTAGGAAGCTTAATATTACTTATGAATATAGTTTTCGTAGCACACGTACATGCACAAGATGGAGCTACCATTACCGGTAAGGTAATCTCTTCTTCAGATGGTTTGCCCATGATCGGGGTGACCATTGCTGAGAAAAATGCCAGCAATCGTTTTGTAAATGGTACAATCACTGATTTTAACGGTAACTATTCAATCACCGTTGCAGATGTTAATAATCCGCTTTCCTTTTCATTTATAGGTTTCGCTCAGATTCAGGAGGTACCTGGTGATAAGCGGGTGATCAACATCACCATGGACGAAGCATCTGTTGAAATTGGCGAGGTGGTGGTTAGTGCTTTGCGAATGGAATCAGATGGCGAGTTTAATATGGATCCCAAACGGATCACCACCGCTGTAACAACCGTTGATTTCAAAGAGCTTGAAAATGTTCAGGCCTCATCCTTTGCAGATCAGCTGCAGGGACGGATCAGTGGGGTTGACATTGTTGCGAATTCCGGAGACCCGGGCGCAGGGATGTCCATCAGAATCAGGGGAACATCTTCGCTGAATGCCTCCTCAGAACCACTGATTGTAATCAATGGAATTCCATTCGAGACACAGGTGGATAACAGTTTTGACTTTAGTGTGGCTGACGAACAGGAATATGCTGCATTGATCGGGGTTTCGGCAGATGATATTGAAGAAATTTCTGTACTGAAAGATGCCGCGGCTACCGCGCAATACGGTTCACGTGG
>JBFHER010000010.1:0-31868 GCA_041584055.1 Bacteroidales bacterium | reverse complement strand
CTTGAGTCGCTTAACACCTATCGAATGAAATGTGACTTCTTTTGGACTGCACACAAAATCCTTCTGCATTGAAGTATTTTATGTGCTTTAAACTCCCCTAACTTCCATCAAAATCCTTAACACGCGCGTCTCGTGTCCCGTGTCCCGCGTCCCGATTGTCCCGATCATCCCGCGTCCCGTGTCCTGTTCATTCCGCGTCCCGATGATCCCGCAGTTCGTTTAAATAAAAAAGCCATCACACGGTTGGTGGATGGCTTTCTATTATAATTGAATAAGTTAAGTCTTATGGCTGAATCAAACCAAGTTTTTTCTTTACAAGGAGTGTCACATCTTCACTTTGATCAGAAACATAAACAACCGTTCTGTTTGAAAGGTCAAAAATGTATGTGTAACCATTTTCTTTTCCAACTTCCTCAATGGCTTTCTGTACCTTTTCGATAATTGGTTTTATCAGTTCTCCTTCCTTCTTTTGCAAATCCTGCATGGCCACCTGATTAAATGTTGCAATGCGTTGTTGGATATCCTGAAGGTCTTTTTCTTTGGTTGCTTTCACAAGATCAGTGTAGCTGTCGCGTTGCGCCAAATACTCTTCGTATTTTGAATTCAACTCATCCTGCATTGACTTTTGTTGCGTTTCCAGTTTATTGGCATACTCTTCAATTTCTTTTTCTGCTGATTCACGCTCGGGTAACGTGGAGAGTAACTCTTGTGAATTAATGTGTCCGAATTTGAAAACGCCTTGAGCAAGTGTCGTGAAAGAACCTGCTGTAACAAGTGTCACTACCAATAATATTAATAATCCTTTCTT
Source organism: Bacteroidales bacterium (assembly GCA_041584055.1). GTDB lineage: Bacteria > Bacteroidota > Bacteroidia > Bacteroidales > UBA5342 > JBFHER01. Next base: position 31,060 of record JBFHER010000010.1, on the reverse strand, counting down.
CATAATAGTTCTTTATTTTTCAAGTGCTGACAAAAGTAATAATTTATTTGGAATAACCCATTTTGGCAAGAACATCGTCACTTACATCATGTTTAGGGTTGTAATAGATTATATTTACACTGGATGATTTGTCGAAAATTACAGCATATTGTTTTTCATCTGCAAGCTCCTTAACGGCATTGTAAAGCTCATCCTGAATAGGTTTCATTAAACTTTCACGTTTTTTAAACAATTCGCCTTCCGGACCAAAGTAACTTTTCTTCAGTTCCTGTCCTTCTTTTTCTTTGGCAATAATTTCGTTTTCACGTTTTAGCTTCATCTCATCCGAAAGAAACACCAATTCGTTTTGATAGTTCTTGTACATTGTTTTTACTTCTTCCATCATCCCTTCAACTTCCGCCTGCCATTTTTTTGATGCCTGGTTTAACTGATCCTGTGCAGATTCATATGCAGGAATGTTTTTAAGAATATATTCGCTGTCGATGAATGCATATTTTTGAGCGTTGCTTTGAAAGGCAAAACCCATTAGTACTGCAAATAATAATATTGTCCGTTTCATAGTCGTAAATTTTAAACGTTTCAATGGTTAAAACAAAAAGCTTGCCAAAAATTAAAATTGCTGTCCGATAACGAAGTGGAACTGACTTCCGGAATTTGACATGCTGCCTCCAATGGGGTCAAATCCATAACCCCAATCAATTCCCATCATCCCAAACATTGGGAGAAAAATACGCAGACCGGCACCTGCTGATCGCTTTACAAGGAATGGATTAAACTGTTTGGCATCGTCCCAGGCATTTCCTGCCTCCAGAAAAGCCAGACCAAAGATTGTGGTTGAGGTTTCCAGTACAAAGGGGTAACGAATCTCTGCCGTATATTTATTGTATATACTCGCGCCTCCGGAGTATATGCTCGAGAGGGAACTGTTCTCGTAACCTCTCAGGGCAATGGTCTCGGATCCGTATAAACTGTATCCTGACATACCATCACCACCCACATTAAAGCGTTCAAAGGGAGAAATTTTATTAGGATTGTAACTTCCGACAAAACCAAATTCTGCCTTGGTCATTAATACGAGTTTTCCATTGGGAGAAATAGGGGTGTAGTTCACACCTTTAAATTTCCACTTATGGTACTCAATCCATTTATTCTTATCCTGCGATGACAGGCTCGACCAATCAGTGTCTGGTGAAAAGGATGAATAGGGCGGTGTTAACTGCAAGGATGCCGAGAAATTAGAGCCTGTTCGTGAATAAATTGGGTTGTCCACAGAATTTCTGGAAAATGTGGTGGTAAAACTCAGGTTATTTGACTTACCATCTGTAATGCCAAGGAACTGATACCAGTTGAAAATGTCATAGCGCTGAAAGGATAGCTCATTGTACATTGTAAAGAAATCATCCGGCCAGTTTAAGCGCTTACCAAGTCCTACAGAAAGCCCTAATACTTTCATGTGTTTTGTGATTTCAACGTCTGAGTAATCCGTCTCATACCCGTAGTTGCCATAGCTGGAGCCATAGCCATAACTGCCGTAGCTGCCATAACTGCCGTAGCTGCCATAACTGTAAGGGTCGTAGTAGCTACTGTAGTTCTGGTTGGTCCCTGTCTGAATTGAGTAATAAGCAGAAACAGAAAAGGAATTTGGTCGTTTTCCGCCCAACCATGGTTCGTTAAAAGACAAACTGTAGGATTGATAAAATTTTCCGTTGGTTTGTCCGCGAATACTTAAGGTCTGCCCATCCCCGGATGGCAATGGGTGATAGGATTCTTTGTTGAAGATATTCCGCATTGAGAAGTTGTTGAAGGATAATCCCAGTGTTCCAACAAACATCCCGGCTCCCCAACCACCACTGAGTTCAACCTGATCCGTTGCTTTTTCAACAAGATTAAATAAAATATCAACAGTGCCATCTTCCGGATTTGGTTTTGGGAGTGGTTCGATTTGTTCAGGATCAAACTGTCCTACCTGGGCAAGCTCCCTGACCGAACGGATAATGTCTGCTTTCGAAAACAACTCACCTGGCTTCACCCTGAGTTCACGTCTTGCAACGTGCTCATGTGTGCGTGTATTGCCCTGAATAATCACTTTGTTAATGGTTGCCTGGTTGCCTTCAGTCATTCGCATCTCCAGATCAATTGAATCATTTTCAACCATTACCTCTACCGGCATCAGCTGGAAAAATAAATAACCATTGTCAAGGTATAAATTGTTAACCGCATCATCATCTGTTTCAAGACGTTCTGAAAGCAACTTTTGGTTGTAAACATCCCCTTTTTTTATCCTCAGATGCGTACTCAGATAATCTGCCGTGTATTGGGAGTTTCCAACCCAGTTAATGTTTCTGAAGTAATATTTTTGTCCTTCATCAATGTTGATGTAAATCTTTACAGTATTTTCTTCAGATCCTTTGGTGATACTGTCGGAAACAATAATTGCATCTCTGTATCCTTCTTCATTGTACTTGTCGATCAAGGCTATCTTGTCTTCATCATACAAATCGATTATGAATTTTTTTGTGCGGAAAAAGTTTCTCCATTTGCCTTTTTCATTGGTCTTTTTCATTACACGGTTAATCTTGTTTTTGGTAAGAACCGTGTTTCCATTTAAAATAAGTTCTTCAATCTTAACCTTTTCTTTCTTATCCACAAAAATGTCGATGATGACCTGATTCTCGGCGGTTAAATCGTCTTTTTGGTTGATGGAAACCTCAACATTCTGGTATCCCTTTTCGTAGAAGATGTTTTTTATGACTTTTTGGGTGTTGTTAATCAGGTTAGGCGTTACCTGAGCACCTTTGATCATGCGAATACTTGATTCTTCCAGGTCTGAGATCTCTGTCTTTTTTAGCCCATGATAATTTATAGTTCCCAGCCTGGGCCTCTCCTTTAACTGTATCTCCAGAAAGATCAGATTGCCTTCAATCTTGTCGGCCAAAATCCGAACGTCAGAAAACAAGCCCTGGCGCCACAATTTCTTAACCGCAGTGGTTATTTCATTTCCGGGAACCGTGATTTCGTCACCCACCGATAAGCCTGAAAATTTAATGAGGAGACTTTCTTCATAATGTCGGTTTTCTGTAACTTTTATACCGCCAATTGTGTATTTCTGAGCTGCGGAATAATAAATGTTAGGCTTTACATTTTCTTCCTGTGCTTCTAAGGTAGAAATGAGAAATACCTGACACGTAAAAAGAGTGATAAGTGAAAGTGATATTTTATTTAACATGCGTTTCCTTTTTCTTTAGCAATCTGTTCGCTGGTTTTACCAAATCGTCGTTCTCGTTTTTGAAATTCTATAATGGCCTGAAAAAAATCGTCCTTTCTGAAATTTGGCCAGTGAACATCTGTAAAGTAGAGTTCTGAATAAGCCAATTGCCATAATAGAAAATTGCTTATTCGTTTTTCACCACTTGTTCGTATCAATAATTCAGGGTAAGGGATGTCTTGTGTTGAAAGGTATTTTGCAACCAGACAACTATCTATATCTTCAATTTCCAGGGAGCCATTTTTTACATCCGCAGCAATGTGCTGAATTGCATTTGTGATCTCCCAGTGAGAGCTGTAACTCAGGGCGACAACCAGGGTAAGCCCAGTGCAATGTTTTGTTGCATCCAGGGCGCTTTCAACTTTTTTTCTCACATCAGGCTTTAACATACTGATGTTGCCAATGGTTAAGAAACGAATGTTGTTTTTTACCAGATCATCCGTTTCATTGTCAATTGCATTTACCATTAATCCCATCAATGCATCCACCTCTTCTGTTGGGCGATTCCAGTTCTCTGTTGAGAAAGCATACAAAGTTAAATAGTCCAATCCTATTTCAGCCGCAGCTTCGGTAATTGCTTTTACCGATTTCACACCTTCGGAATGGCCCTGTATGCGATCTTCACCACGCTCTTTCGCCCAGCGACCGTTGCCATCCATGATGACAGCAATATGGGATGGAAGATCCTGAATGTTGATTTGATTTTTATATTTATTTTCTTCTGCCATTTTATAGGACAATCTAAAAGTACATATAATTTGAACCGCATTTCCATTTGTATTTCCACAGGTTGATGGTTGCAAAAATACCGATGGTACTGATGTAATCGTTATTTATTAAGTTTGAATCATTCAATCCATACGGGTTATTCATTCTTGAAAGTGGTAATCCTGTTTCCAGTTTGTCTGAAAAAAACTTCTTTAATTTCCATTCTGCCCCTAGGGTTACAAAATCCAGTACCCGCCACTTAACACCTAATCCAAAGGCAAAGTTTGGCAAATAAAGCGGCGCATCCGAGACAAGTATTGAGAAACCACTCCCAGCAAAGACATAAGGACTGACACGGTAAACCGTTCCGTAACTGTCAGTATTCATGGGAAAAAAACTATACTCCAAATCTCCTCCAAAATCCCACAGCTCATTTCTTCTTGCAGGAGGAAGCAAAATGAAATTTGTTTCGGTGACAGGATCCCGGAACGTTTTCCGGATGTTTGAATAATTTTTGTCTGGATTCACATTGAAGTATTCTCTGCTTCCTCTTATTTTGATCGCATATCTGGAATCCAGATTGATTCTCACCAAAGCTCCATATCCTAAATCAATGTTATCCGGTAATGTTGGAGTGACATCTCCTAAATAGACATTGCCACCAAAAGATCCTCCAATTTCCAATCGATATTGAGATTTTGTTACACTGCAAAAAATGAGAAAACCAATTAAAACGAACGCTGTTTTTTTCATTTAGACTTGAATAATATTCTTGTGTTTTTGCAGTTTTTAATCCCTGCAAAAGTAATATATAATCTTAAATAACAACTGTTTTAGGTTTATAATATTGCCAATTATAAGGGGTTTTTAGATTAATTAACAGCTATTTTGGATCAAAAAAAAACGCTTTCGAAAATGTCCGAAAGCGTTTTGAGTTAGTAAGAAATTTATGTTTATTCTTCTTCGAGCGATTCTTCGTACTCTTTTAATAATACATTTTGCACATCCATTGGCACCTTCTCGTAGTTTGCAAACTTCATTGTGTAACGCGCACGTCCTCCACTGATGGAGCTTAGAGAGGTTGAGTATGCGTGCATCTCTTTTAAAGGAACTTTAGCTATGATCTTCTCAAATCCCTTTTCACTTTCCATACCCATGATCAGGGCACGTCGACCCTGTAAATCACTCATTACATCACCCATTCTGTCGCCCGGTGTCCAAACAGATACATCATAAATTGGTTCCAGAATCATCGGACCGGCATTTTTAAAGGCAGTGCTGAATGCATGCCGTCCTGCCAGTTTAAACGAAATTTCATTTGAATCAACAGGGTGCATCTTTCCATCATAAACACATACGCGGATATCCCTTGCATAGGAACCTGTGAGTGGTCCGGTTTCCATGCGTTCCATTACACCTTTTAAAATGGCAGGTAAGAAACGGGCATCAATGGCACCTCCTACAATACAATTAACAAATACCAGTTTTCCACCCCATTCTAGCTTAATCTCATCCGTACTGCGGACATTGAGTTTAATTTCTTTGCCGGCAAACGTTAAGGATTTTGGATCTGGCATGCCTTCATAATATGGCTCAATTATAAGATGTACCTCCCCAAATTGACCAGACCCGCCAGATTGCTTCTTGTGTCTGTAGTCAGCAATTGCTGTTTTAGTGATGGTTTCACGGTAAGGGATTTTAGGTACTAAAAAGGATATTGGAATTTTATCGTTTTTTTCGATACGCCACTTCAACGTTTTGATATGAAATTCACCTTGCCCGTGAAGAATCACTTGTTTTAATTCTTTTGAATACTCAACAATGATTGTTGGATCCTCTTCATGCATTCGGTTAAGTACTTCGCCCAGTTTTTCATCGTCAGATTCATTTTCCGGCTTGACCGCAATCCGGTATTTTGGATCCGGATAATGAATGGATTCAAACTGGTAGTCGGCACCCTTTGCATTGAGTGTATGATTGGTTTTGGTCTCTTTAAGTTTGACAGTTGCACCAAGGTCTCCTGCATGCAACTCTGTTACTTTGGTTCTGTTTTGGCCCGCAACACAGTAGATCTGAGAGATGCGTTCTTTTGAAGAGCGGTTTGTGTTGATAAGGTCATCCCCTTCTTTCACAATTCCAGACATTACCTTAAAGTAAGATACTTCACCAATGTGAGGCTCAATCGATGTTTTGAAAACGAATAGGGAAGTCACCCCATTTGGATCCACTGCGATCTCCTGTCCTTTCATAGTTTTTGGTTTGCCCATCTCTGAAACCAAAGGGACAACGTTGCCAAGAAACTCCATCATCCGACGAACACCCATGTCTTTTTTTGCTGCAACACAGAATACAGGGAATAAGTCACGATGGATCAGGCCCTTTTTTATGCCTTCCCGCATTTGATCTTCATTCAGACTGCCTTCTTCAAAATAAAGCTCCATCAGCGCTTCGTCATTTTCGGCAGCTGCTTCAACCAGAATGTTATGCAATTCTTCTGCTTTTTCTTTTTGGTCGGCAGGAATGTCGAGTATCTCAGGAACACCCCCGTCGGGGCCCCACTGATATAGTTTCATCTTCAATACATCAACCAATGCATTAAAGCCGGGTCCCGTGCTGATCGGATATTGAATCACAACCACTTTTGACCCAAAATTTTCTTTTAACGAATCCATGTTTTTGTCAAAATCAGCTTTTTCATGATCCAGCTGATTCAAAACAAAAATCACAGGTTTTTTATATTGTTCAGTATAACGAAACATATTTGATGTCCCAACTTCAACCCCATCCTGCGCATTGACAACCATTAAGGCTGTGTCGGTAACATTAAGAGAAGTAACGGCCCCTCCGATAAAATCATCAGATCCCGGACAGTCAATGAAATTAAGCTTTTTTCCTTGCCATTCAGTGTAGAGCACCGTTGAAAAAACGGAATACTCATAGTCGTTCTCTACCGGAAAGTAATCCGAAACAGTGTTCTTACCTTCGATTGTGCCTCTACGTTTAATTACCCCACCCTCATACAGCATGGCCTCTGCAAGGGTGGTTTTCCCAGCGCCACTGTTACCCAGTAGCGAGATGTTCTTAATTTCTTCTGATTTATAAACTTTCATTGTTGTGAATATTTATGAATGAAAAAAACACGCTTCCAATTTTTGGAAAGTGGCTTCCAAATTATCCAATATTTGAATCAATTCCAATAAAATGAAGGCTTTGATAATCTATTTAAGAACATTGTTGTAAAACATATTTAAATGGCCCCATGGATTAATTTTGGTAGCGTAAAAAAAATACTTATATTCCGCCCAAAGTTTTGATCTTAAATTTTAAATTCATGGCATCTAAGTCTAAAGTTGAAAGAGAATATATTTTAAATGCATCCCCCAATGTTTTATTTCCTTTGCTAAGTACTCCCAGTGGTTTGTCTGATTGGTTTTGTGACGATGTTAATATCCGGGGAAAGATGTTTACTTTTTTCTGGGATGGATCCCAACAGGAGGCAGAAATGATTGTGAAACGAAACAATCATTACATCCGCTTCAGATGGTTAGATGAAGAAGATCCTGCAGCTTATTTTGAGTTTCGCCTTGCAACCGATGAATTGACCAATGAGGTAGCACTTGTGATCGTTGATTTTGCAGAGGAAGATGAGATTGAGGATGCCCTGGAACTATGGGATGCACAGATCGATAAGTTAAAACACAATATAGGATTATAAAATCCTTAAAAAATGTTGTAAACAGGGGCAAATCAGTGTCCCTGTTTTTTATTATTTTTTTCCCTTGTTTTTATTCGTAATTTTGCCAGTCAAAATTTTATTGCTTGATGAAACGCCTTTATTGGTACACGTTGCAAAATTTCCTGACGCCGCTGGTTGCGACCTTTTTTATTTCAATGTTTGTGTTGGTGATGCAATTCCTTTGGATGTACATCGAATACCTTGTTGGAAAAGGCCTTGGCACAGAGGTTGTCGTGGAGCTTTTGTTTAATGCCGTGCTTACCCTTATTCCAAGAGGATTGCCTTTGTCCATTTTATTGGCATCCATCATGGCATTCGGAAATATGGGTGAGCGACTGGAGTTGCTGAGCATAAAAGCCGCCGGTGTTTCATTGTTTAAAGTGATGCAGCCCATTGTTATCTTCGTGGTTTTATTGTGCATGGCAGATTTTTATTTTCTAAACACAAAATATCCGGATGCCTATCGTAAATTACGTGTTCTGATGTGGGACATCAAAAGGGCAAAACCTGAAATGAACATTCGGGTGAATGAATTCAATAGCGATATTGATGGATTTACGATCCGGGTTTCAGATAAAAATGAAGAGACTGGTCTTTTGAAAGACTTAAAGATATACGACCATCGTGACAGGGACAATGATCTGGTTACGGTGGCTGATTCAGGTTATATGAAGACAAGTGCGGATGAGCGTTACATGATACTCACGCTGTTTTCGGGAAGAACCTACAGTGATTTGAAACAGGATAAAAAAAACAAAGCAATCCACTATGACCCATACCGCAGAGATACATTTCAGCAGGAAGTGTTGCTTGTGTCACTGGAGGAAGGTTTTAAAAAAACGGATGATGAAAGGGCCAAAGGACAATATTTCAGCTTAAGTATCCCACAACTTGTTAAGGCTGTGGATTCACTGGGGCAGCGAGAAGATGTGCGCCTTCAGGAATTTGTGCGCGCAAACATTCAGGGACGTTATCCGCCTTTGGTGTTGAAGCGACGGATGGTTGAAATGGATAGTTTAAGGATTGCTGAGGTAAACATGGATAGCCTGTTTCAATTCAGTTCGAAAGAAAAACAGGAACAGGTTTTAAATGCCGCGTTGGCAAGTGCCAGAAAACATAAGCAGGATGTTTTTAACAGAAACAGAACAACAGAAAGTTATGTTTCCAATATTCGAAGGCATGAATATGAAATCCACAACAGGTATGCCCTTGCCCTTGTTGGCTTGCTGTTAATGTTGATCGGAGCGCCTTTGGGAGCCATTGTAAGGAAAGGAGGATTTGGTCTGCCGGTTGTACTGGCCGTCTTTTTCTTTATTTTGTATTATGTTGTGGACAGTCTCGGAAAACACATGGCTGTTGAGGGCGTTACATCCGTCTGGTTTGGCGCATGGCTTAGCTCGTTCGTGTTGCTACCCATCGGATTGTTCCTCACAAGGCAGGCAACTGCAGATTCGGTAATACTGAATGCTGATAATTATTTAAAATGGGTGAACAGGCTTTTAAAGAAAAAGGACAAAACGGAAGAAATAAAATAGATATGGCGGAAATAGTTTTGAATACGATAGAGGAAGCCCTTGAAGATATCAAAATGGGCAAAATGGTCATTGTTGTTGATGATGAAGATCGTGAAAATGAAGGAGACTTTATTTGTGCAGCAGAGATGGTAACCACCGAAATGGTGAACTTTATGGCCACAAATGGGCGGGGGCTCATATGTGTGCCTTTGCTGGAAGAACGTTGTGAGGAATTGCAATTGGAAATGATGGTGGGGAGTAATACTGCCACACATCAGACGGCATTTACTGTTTCAGTGGATAAGCTGGGGGATGGATGCACCACTGGTATTTCAGCAAGTGATAGGGCAAAAACTATACTGGCCCTTGCAGATGATAAAACAAATGCCGAAGATTTAGGACGACCAGGTCATATATTTCCATTAAAAGCCAGAAGCAGAGGTGTTTTAAGACGTGCAGGACACACAGAGGCTGCAGTGGATTTGGCTCGCCTCGCAGGCCTGAAACCTGCCGGCGTTCTGGTAGAAATACTCAACGAAGATGGTACCATGGCGCGCCTGCCTGATCTGATAAAGGTGGCGGAAACGCATGCCATGAAAATAATCTCCATTAAGGATCTTATTTCGTTTCGTTTGAAAAATGAAAGTTTAGTTGAAAAAGGTGTTGAAGTGCAAATGCCAACCCAATGGGGTCACTTTAACCTGATTCCTTTTGTCCAAACATCAACAGGACAGGAGCACATTGCCTTGATAAAAGGAGAATTAGGACAGGGTGATGAGGTTCTTGTGAGAGTGCATTCATCTTGCATGACCGGTGATATTTTTGGATCCATGAGGTGTGAATGTGGTGAACAACTGCATAAAGCCATGCAAATGATCGAAAAAGAGGGAAAGGGCGTGTTGGTCTATATGAATCAGGAAGGGCGTGGAATTGGCTTAATGAATAAAATCAAAGCCTATAAGTTGCAGGAGGAAGGGCTTGATACGGTAGAGGCCAATGTACACCTTGGGTTTGATTCAGATGAAAGAGATTATGGGGTTGGAGCCCAGATTTTAAGAGAATTGGGCATTACCAAGATGAGGTTAATGACAAACAATCCAATAAAACGAATCGGACTGCAAGCTTATGGACTGGAAATTGTAGAAAATGTGCCCCTGGAGATTAAACCAAATCCCTATAATGCATTTTATATGAAAACAAAACGAGACAGGATGGGGCATGATTTAAAGTTCTTTGATTATGAAGAACAGGCTAAGAAAAAGAGAACTGAATAGAACAATGAAGATATAAAAAAAGAGCTGCAAACTGCAGCTCTTTTTTTTATATGATGTGTGCTGATATTAATTGATTGTATGCACTTTGGTTAAAAAAACCGGAGCCCCTTTTGTAGAAATGAACTTGGCGCTTATACTCTCAAATTGAGGAAATCCGGTGGATTCGTAATATGTGATAGATGCAACACCATTTTTATGCTTTACTTCCTTTAAATTGGGGTGCATGTATTTTCTGCCATCACTTGAGATAGTCATGCCTGAAAAGAATTGAATCTTTGCGGTAACCGTTTTGTCAAATTTATTTACAACTTTTGCGTAAACTGTGTATTTTCCCGCTGTTCGACGTTCGTCTTTTGCCCAAACAACAAGTTCCGGCATGGTGAGTTTGGTGCCTTCTTCTGTGTCAGCATAAGTTTGTGTCCCTGTTCCAAGAAAATCTCTTTTGTATGGGGTCTCCGACATCAGTCTGCCACTTCGATAGTACTTTTTAACAATGCCGTCTTTTTTGCCGTCAACATAGTTACGTTCATACATTTTTTTCACCCCGTCCTCGTAATAATAGACCTCCAGACCTTGTTTCTTATTATTCTCATATTGCGTTATGGCCTGAAGTTTTCCTGATTTCCAATAAGACTTTTGCTCTCCATGACGAATCGCAGTTTTCTTACCGTTTTTTAGAAATACGTAGCCCATAAACTTCTGGCGAACCAGTCTGCCTTCTCCAGGATAATACGCTGTTGTTTCCTTGTAAATGGAGTCACCTCTTTCAAGTGCAAGTTGTTCAGAATCCGTTTCCTCCACTTCCTCCGTATTTTCTTTCTTTGGTTTCTCGCCACAGGATACCATAATGATTCCTAAAAGAAGCAGTGGCAGTAATCGTAGTTTTTTCATTGTCAATTTATTTTTTCAGTTTAATATATATATCTTATTCATGAATTACTTTTAAGGTGCAAATTGAGCTGCCTTTTCTTTGTCCTTCATTTTGAAATAAATGGCATACAACATCTTGTGGATGTTTTTGTCATCGGGTTTTAGCTCATTTGCTTTTTCAAGGTAAGGGAGTGCCTTTCCATACCCATTGTCAATTGCAATTTGTATTTTTTTCTGAAAGTCACTGTATTGCACCCTGGTTGGTGTCGGAATTGACTCATACTCCTTCGTAACCTTGTCAATTTGCATCTTGCCCATCTGGTATTCATAGTTGCCAAGGAATATGTTGGCAGACAAATTGTCCGGTTCAAGTCCATGTAACTTTTTATACATTGTATAGGCTTCTTTCATTTTCTTTTGCCCTTGAAGCGCAGTGGCATTGAATTGCATCATCTTGGTGTCATCAGGTTCAAGGGTAAGTAATTTTTTTGTTAATCCTTCAAGTTTAGCATACTGCCTGCTATTATAATATGTGTATGCCAGTTTTTTTCCAAATTCATACTCTTTGTTGGGAAATGTGATCATTCCTTTGTCGAACACAAACTCCTGACCTTTGTAATCTTTTTCATCTTTGTAAATCTCCCCAAGCTTTATGTAAATAATGTCTTCTTCGAACCCCCGCTCGATTGCAGATCTGAAAAAACCTTTTGCGCCGGCATTGTCAGAAATGTTTTCAGCACACAAGCCCGCATAAGCATATATAATGCTGTTGCCTTCTGTTGTTTTATCCAGGGCAATGGCCTCTTTGAATTTTGCAAGTGCCTCTGCGTTTTTTCCGTCATTCATAAGGTTTTCACCTTCCTTCTGTAACTCCTCGATTGTTTGTGCTTGTAAAAGTGCGCCGGTAAAGAACACAAGTAATGAAAATATTAAATGTTTCATGATATTAATTTTGTGAAATGCAAAGCTATAATTTGTTCATCTAATTACAAATAACATGTCTTAAAAAGTCGTTTATTTAAAACACTATTAACAAGAATGGCAAAAAAGATGCCAAAAATCTTCATTAAACCGACCAAAACTCTTTTTTTTAGTAAATCCAATATTTTAACTGCAAAAAACGCTTGCACAACTCATCACAGATATTATCTTTGTCGCTGCTTAAAAGCAAACATAAAAAAATGGGGCAACGGTATTGCTTTTTTAAAAAAAGAACTTTACCTTTGCAGCCCGTTTTATGACGTGTAATTAATAAAAATAAGTATTAAATGCCTACAATTCAGCAATTAGTAAGACAAGGACGGACTAAACTCATTGATAAGAGTAAGGCGCCGGCATTAGATTCTTGTCCGCAACGTAGGGGAGTTTGTGTACGTGTTTACACAACAACTCCGAAGAAACCAAACTCAGCAATGCGTAAAGTAGCAAGGGTGAGGTTGACCAATGGTAAAGAGGTGAATGCATACATTCCTGGTGAAGGACACAATTTGCAGGAGCACTCAATTGTATTGGTACGTGGCGGAAGGGTAAAAGATTTGCCTGGTGTTCGTTACCACTTAATCCGTGGAGCTTTAGATACCGCAGGAGTGGAGGGTCGTACTCAGAGACGTTCAAAATACGGAACTAAAAGACCTAAGAAATAATAATTAAAGATTAATCCGCATTGGTGGATTAAAGGCATAGCTTGGTTGAGTAAATGGTTTAACGTAACCGTTGAAGTGAGATCAGTCTCATAGATAGCAGCCCATTTAATAAAATTGAAAAACAATTAGAGGAAGATGAGAAAAGCAAAACCTAAAAAGAGGGTGCTGTTACCAGATCCGGTATACGGCGATGTATTGGTTACACGCTTTGTGAATAACCTCATGAATGATGGTAAGAAGAGTGTAGCATACAAGGTATTCTACGAAGCACTCGATAGTGTAAAAACAAAACTTCCCAACGAAGAAAAATCTCCACTCGAGATTTGGAAGCAAGCTCTTGAGAATATTACACCTCAAGTAGAAGTGAAAAGCCGCCGTGTTGGTGGTGCGACTTTCCAGGTACCTATGGAAATCCGACCAGACCGTAAAGTTTCTATATCCATGAAATCACTGATTCTTTATTCAAGAAAAAGAAGTGGTAAATCCATGGCTGATAAATTGTCGGCAGAGATTGTTGCGGCGTTTAACGAAGAAGGTGCTGCATTTAAGAAAAAGGAAGATACGCACCGTATGGCTGAGGCTAACCGTGCATTTGCACATTTCCGTTTTTAAATTTTAATAAAAGAATAGACGAAAAGATGGCAAAGGGAGATTTGAAGTTTAGACGGAATATCGGTATCATGGCTCACATTGATGCCGGGAAAACAACCACAACTGAACGTATTCTTTTTTATACTGGTTTGACCCACAAAATTGGTGAGGTGCACGATGGTGCCGCAACCATGGACTGGATGGAACAGGAACAGGAAAGAGGTATTACGATTACATCAGCAGCAACAACTTGTTTTTGGAAATACAATGGTGATGAGCACAAAATTAACATCATTGACACCCCTGGACACGTTGATTTTACAGTAGAAGTTGAGCGTTCTTTAAGGGTGCTTGATGGTGCTGTAGCATTGTTTTGCGCGGTTGGTGGCGTTGAACCGCAATCCGAAACTGTTTGGCGTCAGGCCGATAAGTACAATGTACCCCGTATTGGTTTCGTAAATAAAATGGACCGTTCCGGTGCAGACTTTTATGAAGTAGTAACACAGGTTAGAGAGGTTTTGGGATCAAATCCTGTTCCTCTGCAAATTCCAATCGGCGCTGAAGAGAATTTTCAGGGCGTGATTGACCTGATCGAAAATAAAGCCATTGTTTGGTTTGACGACGAAGCAATGGGTGCACGTTATGAGTTGCAGGATATTCCAGCCGACATGGTTGAAACAGCTGCAGAGTGGCGTGAGAAAATGATCGAGGCCGTTGCTGAATACGACGACGAATTGATGGAGCGTTATTTTGAAGATCCGGATTCAATCACCGTGGATGAAATAAAAACGGTTGTGCGTAAGGCTGTGGTAGATATGTCTATCGTGCCAATGCTTTGTGGATCTGCATTTAAAAATAAAGGTGTTCAACGTTTGTTAGATGCTGTATGTGCTTTCTTACCAGGACCACTTGATAATGGTGCCGCTGAAGGTTGCGACGTGGATGATCCTGAAAAAGTGATTGTGCGTCAGGCAGATGAAAATGAGCCAATGTCTGCTCTTGCATTTAAAATTGCAACAGATCCTTATGTTGGTCGTCTGTGTTTCTTCCGCGTATATTCTGGTGTGATTCCTGCAGGTTCTTATGTGTATAATTCAAGATCAGGCAAGAAAGAAAGAATTTCACGTTTGTATCAGATGCACTCAAATAAGCAAAATGCTGTTGAACAAATCAGTGCAGGTGATATTGGTGCAGGTGTTGGTTTTAAAGACATCAGAACGGGTGATACGCTATGCGATGAGAAACATAAGATTGTGCTTGAATCCATGACCTTCCCCGATCCAGTTATTGGTATCTCAATTGAGCCTAAGTCTCAAAAAGACATCGATAAATTAGGAAACGGTTTATCCAAACTAGCGGAAGAGGATCCAACATTTACAGTGAAAACTGATGAATCATCAGGGCAGACTGTTATCTCAGGTATGGGTGAATTACACCTGGAGATTATTATCGACCGTTTGCGTCGTGAGTTCAAGGTTGAATGTAACCAGGGACGTCCTCAGGTAAATTATAAAGAATCGATCACTCAAACTGTTGAGCTTCGCGAAGTATTCAAAAAGCAATCAGGTGGACGTGGTAAATTTGCAGATATTCAGGTAAAGGTTGGACCTGCTGAAGACACAAAAGAGCCCGGTTTGGTTTTCGAAGATAAAGTGAAAGGTGGAAATATTCCAAAAGAATTTATTCCTTCTGTTCAGAAAGGTTTCGAATCAGCCATGCGAAATGGTGTGCTTGCCGGTTTTCCTGTGGAATCATTAAAGGTTGAGCTTTTCGACGGATCATATCACCCTGTGGATTCTGATCAGCTTTCGTTCGAGATTTGTGGTGTACAGGCTTTTAAACATGCATGTGCGCAGGCAAAACCGGTTTTACTGGAGCCCGTAATGAAAATGGAGGTTGTAACTCCTGAAGAATACATGGGTGACATTATCGGTGACTTGAATAAACGTCGTGGTCAGGTAGAAGGTATGGAGTCTAACAAATCAGGTGCTCGAGTTATTAAAGCAAAAGTGCCATTGGCAGAAATGTTTGGTTATGTTACAACTCTAAGGACAATTTCTTCGGGTCGTGCAACTTCATCCATGGAGTTCTCGCATTATGATCCAGTAAGCAGTTCGATTGCAAAAGAAGTTGTGGCTGAGGCAAAAGGTAAAGTTGAGTTATTATAATCCAATATAACAATGAGTCAAAAAATTAGAATCAAACTTAAGTCATACGATCACAACCTGGTTGATAAATCAGCTGAGAAGATCGTAAAGACTGTAAAGACCACTGGTGCAGTTGTGAGCGGTCCTATTCCCCTTCCAACAAACAAAAAGGTGTTTACTGTTTTGAGAGCAACATTTGTGAATAAGAAGTCACGTGAGCAGTTTCAATTAAGCTCATACAAACGTCTGATTGACATTTACAGCTCAACAGCAAAAACGATTGACGCTCTGATGAAATTAGAGTTGCCAAGTGGTGTAGAAGTAGAAATTAAAGTGTGATAAATTAAAAAAGTTTTAACAATGCCAGGATTAATTGGAAAAAAAATCGGAATGACTTCCGTTTTCAGTGCCGATGGGGTAAATATTCCATGCACTGTTATCGAGGCTGGCCCTTGTGTGGTTACACAAGTTAAAACAGTTGAAAAAGACGGCTATAGCGCTGTGCAGTTAGGATTTGTTGACAAGAAAGAGAAGAGTGCAACAAAACCTGAAGTAGGGCACGTTAAAAAAGCCGGAACAACTCCAAAGAAAAGGTATGTGGAATTTAGCAATGAGGCTGAATACAAACCAGGAGATGTTATTACTGTTGAGGTAATCAGTGAAGATGGTTGGGTGGATGTCACCGGACAATCAAAAGGTAAAGGATTTCAGGGTGTCGTAAAACGTCATGGATTTGGCGGTGTAGGACAAGCAACACATGGTCAGCACAACCGTTTACGTGCGCCAGGTTCTGTTGGTGCTTCTTCGTACCCTTCTAGAGTATTTAAGGGGATGAGAATGGCCGGTCAAACAGGTAACGACCGTGTGACAATCCAAAACCTTAAAGTGTTAAAAGTGATCCCGGAAGAGAACCTTCTTTTAGTGAAAGGTTCAATGCCCGGGGCAAAAGGTTCATTTGTAACAATTGAGCAATAATGGAACTGACAGTATATAATATCAAAGGAGAAGAGACCGGCAGGAAAGTAAAACTGGACGCGTCTGTCTTTGGTGTTGAGCCGAATGATCACGCTATCTATCTGGATGTAAAACAGTATTTAGCAAATCAGCGTCAGGGTACTCACAAATCCAAAGAACGTGCAGAGATAAGTGGAAGTACACGCAAGCTCAAACGCCAAAAAGGAACAGGTACTGCCCGTGCAGGTAGCATTAAGTCGCCAATTTTTAGAGGTGGAGGCCGTGTTTTTGGTCCAAAACCAAGAAACTATGGTTTCAAACTGAATAAAAAGTTGAAACAATTGGCACGTAAATCAGCACTGGCATACAAGTTAAAAAACAATGAAATCATTGTTGTTGAAAATATGGAGTTCGAAGCCCCAAAAACAAAATCATTTATTGCATTCAATGAAAGCCTGAAAGTCGCTGATAAAAAGTCACTTCTGGTTTTGGGAGAAGCAAATAAAAATGTATATTTGTCGGCTCGTAATATTCAGAACTCTACTGTTGTAACTGCTTCGGAATTAAGCACTTATGATATATTGAACAACAAATGTCTGTTGCTGACTGAGGGATCGATAGAGAATATTAGCAAAACATTAAGCGCATAGGAGGAAAAGAAATGGGAATTATTGTAAAACCTATCGTTACAGAAAAGATGACCGATTTAGCTGAAAAGCTTAACCGATTCGCTTTTGTTGTTGATAAGAATGCTAATAAAATTCAGATCAAATCAGCGGTTGAGGAATTATATGATGTAACAGTAACGTCTGTGAATACAATGGTTTATGCCGGTAAGGTAAAAACCAGGTATACAAAATCAGGCGTTCAAACAGGGAAAGCTCCTTCATTCAAAAAAGCAGTTGTGACTTTGAAAGAAGGAGATACCATAGATTTTTATAGCAATATTTAAAAGAAAATGGCTGTACGTAAATTAAAGCCCATGACACCGGGGCAGAGACACAAAATTATTGGAGCATTTGATTCGATTACATCAAGTACCCCAGAAAAGTCTCTTGTAAAAGGTAAGTCTAAAAGCGGCGGACGTAATGGTGATGGAAAAATGACCATGCGTTACATCGGTGGAGGACACAAGAGAAAGTATCGAGTAATCGACTTTAAACGCGATAAAGACGGTGTGCCAGCAACAGTAAAAGCAGTTGAATACGATCCAAACCGTTCGGCAAGGATTGCATTGCTTTACTATGCTGATGGAGAAAAAAGGTATATTGTTGCACCTAATGGTCTCGAAGTAGGACAAGTGATAAGCTCAGGCGCTGATGCAGCCCCTGAAGTTGGAAATGCACTTCCCCTTGCTAATATTCCTTTAGGAACGATTGTTCACAATGTTGAGTTGAGTCCTGGTCAGGGAGCCGCAATGGTTCGTTCTGCTGGTACATTTGCTCAGCTGACTTCTAGAGATGGTGCGTATGCTATCTTAAAGTTACCTTCGGGAGAATCAAGAATGGTTCAGATTACATGTAAAGCGACCATCGGAAGCGTTGGGAACAGCGATCATGCTCTGGAACGTTCTGGTAAAGCCGGAAGAAGCCGTTGGAAAGGACGTCGTCCACGTGTACGTGGTGTTGTTATGAACCCAGTAGATCACCCAATGGGTGGTGGTGAAGGTAGAGCCTCTGGAGGCCATCCACGTTCACGCACAGGCGTTCTTGCAAAAGGGTTTAAAACCCGCGATAAGAAGAAGGCTTCAAATAAGTATATTGTAGAAAGAAGGAAAAAATAACTTGAATAATTAGGAAGTTATGAGTCGTTCATTAAAGAAAGGACCTTATATAGACATCAATCTGGAGAAGAAAGTACTTGCCATGAATGTGGGCGGTAAAAAATCAGTGATCAAAACATGGGCTCGCCCTTGCATGATCTCCCCTGATTTTGTGGGTCACACCATCGCCGTTCATAATGGAAACAAGTTCATTCCAGTGTATGTAACTGAGAACATGGTAGGACATAAACTCGGTGAGTTCGCTCCAACCCGTACATATAGAGGTCACGGTGCTGATAAGAAGAAAAAACGCTAATCAGCACAGCGTTAATTAGTAAAAATCGAAAACATGGGTGCTAGAAAAAGAATAAGAGCCGAAAAAATAAAGGAGGCCAAAAAGCTGGTTAGCTTTGCGAAGCTGAACAACGTGCCAACTTCCCCTCGTAAAATGAGGCTGGTGGCCGACATGATCAGAGGTATGGAAGTGAACAAAGCATTGGACTTGCTCCGCTTCTCCTCAAAAGAGGCTTCTCTCAGAATGGAAAAGCTGCTGCGTTCTGCCATCGCTAACTGGGTGCAGAAAAATGAAGGCAAACGTCTCGAGGAAAGCAATTTGTATGTAAAAGAAGTATATGTTGATTCTGCACGTATGCTGAAACGTTTACGCCCTGCACCACAGGGTCGTGGATACAGAATTCGCAAGCGTTCAAATCACGTTACACTTATTGTTGATAGTCAAGAAAATAAAAATTAAGCCAGATGGGACAAAAAGTAAATCCAATTAGTAACAGATTAGGTATTATCCGGGGCTGGGATTCAAACTGGTTCGGTGGTAATAACTACGGAGACAAGCTGGTTGAAGATACTAAAATCAGAAAGTATCTCAACGCTCGTTTGGCTAAAGCGAGTCTTTCGCGTATCGTGATTGAACGTACGTTAAAGCTTATCACAATTACGGTTTGTACTGCCCGTCCGGGGATCATTATCGGAAAAGGCGGACAGGAAGTAGATAAGCTGAAAGAAGAGCTTAAAAAGATTACCGACAAGGAAGTCCAAATTAATATTTTCGAAGTTAAACGACCTGAAACCGACGCTATAATCGTTGGAAACAACATTGCTCGCCAGCTTGAAGGAAGGGTTGCTTATCGTCGTGCTATTAAAATGGCCATTGCCTCAGCAATGAGAATGGGAGCTGAAGGAATAAAAATTCAGATCTCAGGACGTTTGAATGGAGCTGAAATGGCGCGTTCTGAAAATTATAAGGAAGGTAGAATTCCTTTGCATACTTTCAGAGCAGACATTGACTATGCTGCTGTTGAGGCGCTGACGAAGACCGGATTAACCGGTATTAAAGTGTGGATATGTAAAGGCGAAGTTTACGGTAAACGTGACTTAGCCCCTGATTTTGCTGCAAGCAAAGATACAGGACGCAAATTCCATAAAAAGAGAAGAAAGTAATCGTTTAACTTATTTGAAATCGACAAACGATGTTACAACCAAAAAAGACCAAATTCAGAAGGCAGCAAAAAGGCCGCATGAAAGGAAACGCTCAACGCGGTAATCAACTGGCTTTTGGCTCATTTGGGATCAAATCACTAGAGTCAAGTTGGATAACAGGACGTCAAATTGAAGCAGCAAGGGTTGCCGTGACACGTTACATGCAACGTCAGGGGCAAATCTGGATAAGAATCTTTCCGGATAAACCAATTACCAAAAAGCCTGCAGAAGTTAGGATGGGTAAAGGTAAAGGTGCACCGGAAGGTTTTGTGGCACCAATCACGCCAGGTAGAATCATAATTGAAGTGGAAGGTGTTTCTTTTGAAATTGCCAAAGAGGCCTTGCGTCTTGCAGCTCAAAAGCTACCTGTTATTACCAAGTTTGTGGTTCGCCGCGACTATGTTTAAAATAAAACAGTGAATAAAAGATGAAAGCTCGGGAAATTAGAGAATTGACCACGAAGGAGATTCAGGAAAGACTTGATGCTGAGAAAGAGCAGCTCTCACGTCTTAAAATGAACCATAGTATTTCTCCTTTGGATAATCCATCAACCATTACAAATGCACGCAAGATTGTTGCACGCTTGCAAACTGAGCTGCGTCAACGTGAACTTAACGAAGTAAAATAATTGACTGATGGAAGAAGTAAAAAGAAATATGCGCAAGGAGCGCATTGGTGTGGTTACCAGCAATAAAATGGATAAAACCATTGTTGTGGCCGTTAAGTGGAAAGAAAAACACCCCATCTACGGTAAGTTTGTAAACAAAACCAGAAAGTTCCACGCGCATGACGCAGAGAATAACGGGGGCATTGGTGATACCGTGCGTATCATGGAAACTCGTCCGTTAAGCAAAACAAAGAATTGGAGATTAGTTGAAATCATTGAAAGAGCTAAGTAATCATGATACAACAAGAAAGTAGACTTAATGTAGCTGATAACAGTGGTGCCAGAGAAGTATTGTGCATCCGGGTGCTGGGAGGTACCGGGAAACGTTACGCTTCACTGGGCGATGTTATCGTGGTTACTGTAAAAAGCGCGATCCCATCAAGCGAAATGAAAAAGGGAACAGTTAGTAAAGCAATTATCGTTAGAACAAAAAAAGAGGTTCGCCGTGCGGATGGATCTTACATTCGTTTCGACGACAATGCATGTGTCCTTTTAAATACAGCTGGTGAATTAAGGGGTAGTCGTATTTTTGGCCCCGTTGCCAGAGAGGTTCGTGCGAAAAACATGAAAATTGTTTCTCTGGCACCTGAGGTGTTATAATATTAAAAAAAAAGACAATGTCTAAGAAGTTACATATCAAGAAAGGCGATACCGTTTATGTAAACGCTGGTGTGTCGAAAGGCAAAACCGGTAGGGTTCTTGAGGTGCTCGTAAGTAAAGAACGTGCCATTGTTGAAGGTGTTAATATGGTGTCTAAGCACACAAAACCAAACGCGGAGAATCCGCAGGGTGGTATTGTGAAAAAAGAGGCCCCAATACATATTTCAAATCTGAATGTTGTAGATCCTTCTTCAAACAAACCTACCAGAGTTGGACGTAAATTAAACGCTGCCGGCAAATTGGTTCGTTATTCAAAAAAATCTGGGGAGGAAATTAAATAATGGCTATCGTTGCAACATTGAAAAATGAGTATGCAGAACGTATCGTTCCTGCATTACAAAAAGAATTTGCTTACAAAACAGTAATGCAGGTTCCAAAGCTTGAAAAAATCGTAATAAATGTAGGTCTGGGTGATGCCATCGCAGATAGAAAACTGCTGGATGTGGCCATCAACGAGATTTCAAATATTACTGGTCAACGTGCCGTTGCGACTCTATCAACAAAGGATATTTCTAACTTTAAGTTGCGTAAGAAAATGCCTATCGGTGTGCGTGTTACGCTTCGGAAAGATAAAATGTATGAGTTTTTAGAGCGACTGATCCGCGTTGCATTGCCTCGTATTCGCGACTTCAAAGGAATCGGAAATAAACTCGATGGTAAAGGAAACTATACATTGGGTATTCAAGAGCAAATTATCTTCCCTGAAATAAATATCGATAGCATTAGCAAGATTTTGGGAATGAATATTACCTTTGTGACCTCCGCAAAAACGGATGAAGAAGGGTATGCACTCTTGAAAGAGTTTGGATTACCATTTAAAAAGAAATAATACAGGTATTTATGGCTAAAGAATCAATGAAAGCACGGGAAGTAAAACGTGCAAAGCTTGTCGCAAAATACGCTGCAAAACGTGCTGCTTTAAAAGAAGCCGGTGATTACGAAGGGTTGCAAAAGCTTCCTAAAAATGCATCACCTGTGCGTCTTCATAATCGTTGTAAACTTACCGGACGTCCAAAAGGTTATATGAGACAGTTCGGAATTTCAAGGATTCAGTTTCGTGAAATGGCGTCTGCAGGATTAATTCCTGGAGTGAAAAAAGCGAGTTGGTAAAAAAAATTATTTGATATTGACGAGAGTTGGTATTGAGTTAAATATTGTCCCGATATAAATCGGGATCAATTTAATTTAATGGAGTTATGACAGATCCTATTGCAGATTACCTGACGCGTATCAGGAATGCCATTATGGCAAAAAACAAAGTTGTCGAGATTCCAGGTTCTAATGTTAAAAGAGAAATGACAAAGATCCTGCTCGATAAAGGCTACATCCTCAACTATAAATTTGTGGATGACGGCTTGCAAGGTAAGATTAAAATCGCCTTGAAGTATAATGCGGAAACAAAGGTCAACGCGATTAAATCATTAACGCGTATTAGTAAACCAGGTTTGCGCCAGTATAAAGGTTTTCGTGAATTGCCTCGTGTATTAAACGGTTTGGGAATTGCGATTCTTTCTACATCTAAAGGTATCGTTACGGACAAAGAGGCTCGTGAGATGCAGGTAGGTGGGGAAATTTTATGTTACATTTATTAATCTAAGGAGGAGTTAGTATGTCAAGGATTGGAAAATTACCAGTTGACATCCCGGCAGGGGTTACTGTTGCTGTTTCTGAAGATAATATTGTTTCAGCAAAAGGTCCCAAGGGAGAAATGAGTCAGCAGATTCATAAAGATATGACCGTTAATATTGAAGATGGAAGAATTACTGTTGAAAGACCTTCCGATTCAAAGGAGCATAAATCAATGCATGGTTTATCCAGATCTTTAATCAATAACGTTGTTATTGGAGTAGGATTGGGTTACAAGTTGGTTTTAGAAATTGTGGGTGTTGGATACAGGGCATCTAATCAGGGACAACTTTTAGAATTGTCTCTCGGTTTTTCTCACAACATCTTCATGGAGTTACCAAAGGAGATTTCAGTTACAACTGTTAGTGAAAGGAATAAAAATCCTTTAATCACACTTGAAAGTTGCGATAAGCAACTCGTAGGACAGGTAGCTGCCAAAATCAGATCCATGAGAAAACCAGAACCTTATAAAGGTAAGGGTGTTAAGTTCCAGGGCGAGCAGCTGCGTCGTAAGGCGGGAAAATCTGCTAAAAAGTAACGCGTAAATCACGAAATTATGGCTTTGAGTAAAATAGAAAGAAAAAATAGAATTAAACGACGCATTCGTAAGCGTGTTTCGGGTACAAGCGAAAGACCAAGATTGTGCGTTTATCGTAGCAACAAACAGATCTACGCTCAAATCGTTGACGATTCGGAGGGTAAAACCCTGGTTCACGCTACTTCAAAAGAAATTACTGACGCTACCACAAAAGTAGATCAGGCAGCCAAAGTTGGCGAATTGATTGCGAAGAAGGCTGTTGAAGCAGGAATTACCACTTGTGTTTTCGATAGAGGCGGTTATTTATACCACGGACGTGTGAAGTCTCTCGGAGATGCAGCGCGTAATGGAGGATTAAAATTCTAAAATTATGGCAGGATTGGTTCAAAAAGTAAAAACAACCAGTGATCTGGAGTTAAAAGACAAATTAGTTGCCATAAACAGGGTAACTAAAGTAACAAAAGGTGGACGTACCTTCAGTTTCTCTGCCATGGTGGTTGTAGGAAATGAGAATGGCATTATTGGATGGGGTTTAGGTAAAGCAAACGAAGTAACCACTGCTATTGCAAAAGGTGTTGAGGCTGCAAAGAAAAACCTGGTGAAAGTGCCCGTTTATAAAGGTACGATTCCGCACGAGCAATATGGTAAATATGGTGGTGCATTCGTATTTATGAAACCTGCATCTCATGGTACCGGAGTAAAAGCTGGTGGTGCGATGCGTGCAGTATTAGAAAGTGTTGGTGTAACCGACGTGTTGGCAAAATCAAAAGGTTCTTCAAACCCTCATAACCTCGTAAAAGCAACCATTGCTGCTTTAACAGAGTTGAGAGATGCCAGAACAATCGCCGAAACACGCGGGGTATCACTCGACAAAGTTTTTAACGGTTAGAAAAAAAGTATCATGGCTAAGATAAAAGTAAAGTATACTAAAAGTGCAATTGGCAGCACACACCGTCAAAAAAGAGTGTTGGCATCTTTAGGATTGACAAAACTCAATCAAGTGAAAGAACATGAGGATTCTCCGGTTATTCTTGGAATGGTGGAGAAAATTAATCACCTCGTGACAATCGTCAAGTAAGTTATAATCCTTTAAGAATAAATAAAAATGGATTTAAGTAGTATAACACCGGCACAAGGTTCGACACATTCAGATAAGCGAATTGGCCGTGGTCAGGGATCAGGAAGAGGTGGAACCTCTACCCGTGGCCACAAAGGAGCTAAGTCGCGTTCCGGATATTCAAAAACATTTGGATTTGAAGGTGGTCAAATGCCTTTACAACGTCGGGTTCCGAAATTCGGATTTAAAAATATCAACAGAAAAGAGTACAAAGGTATTAACATTAGTACGCTTCAGGCTTTGGTAGACGCGAAAAAACTCGAAGTAATTGATCAGGAAGTTCTAGTGAACGCCGGGTTGGTTGCCGCAAAGGATCTTTATAAGATTCTTGGCATGGGTTCGTTAACTGCGAAAGTAGAAGTAAAAGCGCATGCGTTTTCAAAGTCAGCTGAGGCTGCCATTGAAGCTGCTGGCGGAACTATTGAAAAACTTTAATACTCATGAAGAGTTTTATTCAGACAATAAAGAACATTTGGCATATCGAGGAGCTGAGAAGCAGAATCCTTGCTACCCTGGGTTTTATACTGATTTATCGTTTGGGATCATTCGTTGTGTTGCCTGGGGTTGACCCGGCTTTTATCAGCGGATTGAAAAACCAAACGGCAGATGGGGTGTTGGGTTTACTTGATATGTTTTCAGGAGGAGCGTTCTCAAACGCATCAGTATTTGCATTGGGTATTATGCCTTACATCTCTGCATCTATTGTTGTTCAGTTGATGGGAATTGCTGTTCCTTACTTCCAGAGATTGCAACGTGAGGGAGAAAGCGGAAGAAGAAAAATTAATCAGATTACACGGTATTTAACTGTACTTATTCTTGTTTTTCAGGCACCATCTTATTTGGTGAACCTCTACAGAACAATTCCTCCGGAAGGGTTCGCTTTAACAGGAATGTGGTTTAAAATTTCTTCAACCATCCTGCTTACTGCAGGTACAATGTTTACCATGTGGTTAGGTGAAAGAATTACCGATAAAGGAATTGGTAATGGTATTTCATTGATCATTATGATTGGTATCATTGCCCGATTGCCAGAATCAATGATTCAGGAATTTGGTTCCAGAATGAATGATGCTGGTTCAGGCGGCCTTGTATTGTTGCTGATTGAATTACTCGTTTTATTAATTGTAATCGGCGGTTCTATTTTACTGGTGCAGGGAACAAGAAAGGTTCCTGTGCAATATGCAAAACGAATCGTAGGTAACAAGCAATATGGCGGCGTGCGACAGTACATTCCTTTAAAAGTGAATGCGGCAGGTGTTATGCCAATCATCTTTGCGCAGGCAATCATGTTCCTGCCCGTTATGTTGGTTGGCTTTGCTGAATCTGAAAGCTTAACCGGAGTTGCTGCAGCATTGTCTAATTTTACCGGTTTCTGGTATAACTTCATTTTTGCAGTTATGATCATAGCCTTTACGTATTTTTATACAGCGATCACCATTAATCCTAATCAGATGGCTGAAGACATGAAACGTAATGGTGGATTTATCCCTGGGGTGAAGCCTGGGAAGAAAACAGCTGAATTTCTGGATGCAGTGATGTCGCGCATAACATTGCCGGGATCATTCTTCCTTGCAGCAGTGGCGATCATGCCTGCATTTGCAATGATGGCAGGTGTAACCAGCGGTTTTGCACAGTTTTTTGGTGGGACATCCCTTCTTATTTTGGTGGGTGTGATCATCGATACTTTACAGCAAATTGAAAGTCATCTTTTGATGCGTCATTATGATGGATTGATGAAATCCGGACGTATTAAAGGAAGATCGGGAAGTATTGCTGCTTATTAAGAAAACGTTCTTTGAATGATTTATCTCAAGACGGAAGAGGAAATTGAGTTGATGCGTGAAAGCAATCTGCTTGTGGGAAAAACACAGGGAGAACTGGCAAAGTGGATTAAACCTGGTATCACCACTTTAAAACTGGATCAGATTGCAGAAGCCTTTATCAGAGACCATGGTGCAGAACCTGCATTTCTCGGATACAGCGGATTTCCAAACACCTTGTGTGTTTCCGTTAATGATATGGTGGTTCACGGGATTCCATCAGGATATGTACTGAAAGACGGAGACGTTGTATCAGTTGACTGTGGAACCTTAAAAAACGGTTTTTATGGAGATTCCGCTTACACCTTCGCTGTTGGCAATGTTAACAGTGAGGTAATGGAACTTTTGAAAACTACAAAAGAATCACTCTATGAGGGAATAAAACATGCAGTTGCCGGAATGCGACTCGGCGATGTGGGTTTTGCCATACAGGATTATTGCGAAAAACGGAGTTACTCTGTGGTTCGGGAGATGGTTGGACACGGAATCGGCAGGAGTTTGCATGAAGCACCGGAAGTTCCAAACTACGGTAGACGTGGTCGGGGAACAAAGTTGAAAGAGGGTATGGTCATTGCCATTGAACCCATGATAAACATGGGACATAAAGAGATTTTTATGGAAAAAGATGGCTGGACAATACGAACCACTGATGGTTTGGCTTCCGCCCACTTTGAACACACAGTTGCAATTCGGAAAGGAGAAGCGGATATTTTATCCAGTTTCAAGTTTGTGGAAGAAGTTTTAGGAGATAAAGCAATTTAATAAATTAATAAAGATTATGGCCAAGCAGGCATCTATAGAACAAGATGGAACAATTATCGAAGCATTGTCAAATGCAATGTTTCGTGTTGAATTGGAAAACGGACACGTGATAACTGCACATATCTCCGGTAAAATGAGAATGCATTACATTCGTATTCTCCCCGGTGATAAAGTGAAGGTGGAAATGTCTCCATATGACTTAACAAAAGGACGGATAACTTTTAGGTATAAATAAATAACAAGATAGAGATGAAAGTTAGAACATCATTGAAAAAGCGTACTGCCGATTGTAAAATCGTGAGAAGAAAAGGACGCTTATATGTAATCAATAAAAAGAATCCCCGTTTTAAGCAACGTCAGGGATAAATAATTAATTTAGAAAAATTATTTAGAATATGGCTATTCGTATAGTTGGAGTTGATATTCCACAAGACAAAAGAGGAGAAATTGCATTGACATATATCTACGGTATCGGTCGTAGCAGTGCAAAGAAGATTCTAGATCAGGCTGGCGTTGACAGAAATACCAAGGTTAAGGATTGGACAGACGAAATGGCATCTAAGGTCAGAACTGCAATTGGTGAGCAGGCAAAGGTTGAAGGTGAACTTCGTTCAGAAGTGCAGTTAAACATTAAACGCCTTATGGATATCGGATGTTACAGAGGAATCCGTCATCGTGTAGGTTTACCTGTTCGCGGTCAAAAGACCAAAAACAATGCACGTACCAGAAAAGGTAAGCGTAAGACTGTAGCAAACAAGAAAAAATAATAAAGATTAGATTAAGATGGCTAGAAAGTCAGGAACCAGTA
Organism: Bacteroidales bacterium; assembly: GCA_041584055.1. GTDB lineage: Bacteria > Bacteroidota > Bacteroidia > Bacteroidales > UBA5342 > JBFHER01. The sequence goes on along the minus strand of JBFHER010000010.1, from coordinate 3,101 downwards.
AGAAGAGAAAGGTTAGAATTGAACCTACAGGACAAGCTCATATCCATTCTTCGTTCAACAATATCATTATCTCATTGTGTAATAACGACGGACAGGTGATCTCATGGTCTTCTGCAGGAAAAATGGGTTTCCGGGGTTCTAAAAAGAACACACCTTATGCAGCTCAGATGGCAGCTACAGATTGTTCAAAAGTAGCGTACGACCTCGGGTTGAGAAAAGTAAAAGTGTATGTAAAAGGACCAGGTAACGGTCGTGAATCAGCAATTCGTACAATCCACGGTAGTGGTATTGAAGTTACTGAGATTGTTGATGTTACACCATTGCCACACAATGGTTGTCGTCCACCAAAAAGACGTCGCGTATAATTATGCCCTTTGCATGTTTACTGTTGTTAATTCAAGGGTAAATGGCAGGCATTGTTAATTTGTAAATGATTAAATTTTTTAAATAATGGCTAAGTACATAGGACCAAAATCGAAGATCGCAAGGAAATTCGGTGAGCCTATTTTCGGTGAAGACAAGGTGTTGGCTAAAAGGAATTTTCCTCCCGGACAACATGGAAATAACCGAAGAAGGAAAACAACTGAATATGGTGTTCAGTTAAAAGAGAAGCAAAAAGCCAAATACACGTACGGCGTACTTGAAAAACAGTTCCGTAACTTATTTGAAAAAGCTTCCAGAACAAAAGGTATTACCGGTGAGGTATTACTGCAATTATTGGAAAGAAGACTTGATAACGTTGTTTATCGTCTTGGTTTATCATCAACCAGAGCTGGCGCTCGCCAGTTAGTTGGTCACCGTCACATTACTGTTGACGGTCAGGTGGTGAATATTCCATCTTACACGGTTAAACCGGGGCAAATTGTTGCGGTACGTGAAAAATCAAAATCTCTTGTGTCTATCAATGATTCTTTGGAAACCGCAAATGCTTCCAAGTATGCATGGATTGAATGGGATAAGGCTTCAATGTCTGGTAAATTCCTGAACGTTCCTACAAGAGAAGAGATTCCTGAGAATATCAAAGAACAATTAATCGTTGAATTGTACTCTAAATAATAGACTATGGCAATATTAGCATTTCAAAAACCCGATAAGGTAATAATGTTAGAAGCGGATGACCATTTTGGAAAATTCGAATTTCGTCCGTTAGAACCTGGTTATGGAATTACAATAGGTAATGCTTTACGCCGTATCCTGTTATCTTCTTTAGAAGGATATGCCATAACTACCATTAAGATTGATGGCGTTGATCATGAATTCTCTACTATTCCAGGCGTTATGGAAGATGTGGTGGAAATGATTTTAAGTTTAAAACAAGTTCGTTTTAAGCGTCTTGTAGAAGAGGTTGACAGCGAAAAGGTGACCGTTAACATTTCAGATGCTACAGAATTTAAAGCAGGCGATATTGGAAAATTCCTCACAGGGTTTGAGGTGTTAAATCCAGACCATGTTATCTGTAGAATGGATGAAGGCGTTAACCTTTCAATTGATATCACAATCAATAAAGGGAGAGGATATGTTCCTGCACTGGAAAATACACCTGTAACGGAAGAGTTTGGATTGATTCCAATTGATTCAATCTTTACACCGATTAAAAACGTAAAATATTTCATCGAGAACTACAGGGTTGAACAAAAGACTGACTACGAAAAGTTGGTTTTTGAAATCACCACTGATGGATCAATTCATCCTAAAGAAGCATTGAAGGAAGCTTCTAAAATTTTGATTTACCACTTTATGCTCTTCTCTGACGAGCGCATTACTTTAGACAGTGATGATAAAAATGGTGCTGAAGAGTTTGACGAAGAAGTACTTCATATGCGTCAATTGTTGAAGACTAAATTAACCGATATGGACCTTTCTGTTCGCGCATTAAACTGCTTAAAAGCAGCTGATGTTGAAACACTGGGTGAATTGGTTGTCTTCAATAAAAACGATTTATTGAAATTTAGAAACTTTGGTAAGAAATCACTAACTGAGTTAGATGAATTACTTGCAGGGTTAAATTTAAGTTTCGGTATGGATATCGAGAAATATAAATTAGACAAAGAGTAAAGAAATGAGACATAGGAAAAAGATAAATCATCTTAGCAGAACTGCCTCTCACAGAAAAGCCATGTTGGCTAACATGGCGTGTTCTTTGATCATGCATAAAAGAATACACACAACTGTGGCGAAGGCGAAAGCTTTAAAGGTGTACGTTGAGCCCCTTATTACAAAATCAAAGGACGATACAACGCACTCAAGGCGTGTTGTATTTAGTTACCTGAAAGACAAAGAGGCTGTAACTGAATTATTCAGAGAAATATCTGTGAAAGTAGCCAACAGACCAGGAGGATATACCAGAATTTTAAAAACCGGTAACCGTTTGGGTGATGATGCAGAAATGTGTTTTATTGAGTTGGTAGACTACAATGAAAACATGTTGACTGATTCTAAAGCTGCTAAAAAATCGACACGCAGAAGAAGAGGTGGTGCTAAGAAAACTGAAACGGCTGCTAAAGCTCCCGTTGAAGCTTCAGCTGCCAAACCTGTTGCCGATGTTGCCGTTGAAGAAGCACCCGTTGTTGAAGACACTGTAGCTGAAGCGCCTGTGACAGAAGCAACTGCTTCCGAAGAAACAACAGAAGAGAAGAAAGAAGAAAAATAAACTTTTCTTGAGAATACAGAAAGAGGGTAATGTTGATGCGTTACCCTCTTTTTTTTGTGATCTCTCAAACTCACACCTTTCCTTAGTCCCCCGTACTGTTCGTCCCCCGTCCCGTGTCCCGTGTCCCGTGTCCCGTGTCCCGTGTCCCCCGTCCCGTGTCCCGTTCGTCCCGTGTCCCCCGTCCCGCTCGTCCCGTGTTCCGTGTCCCGCTCGTCCCGTGTCCCGTGTCCCGTGTCCCGCTCGTCCCGATTGTCCCGTTCGTCCCCCGTCCCGAATCCCCGTCCAACCTGTACCTCGTCACGATTGTTATGCCAGTCATTTTAAGGTTATTTTAGAACTGTCTAAATGATCATTAAATGCCTTCATTTTAGCGGTCGTTTATTTGAGATATAACCCTGAATTAAGTACCTTTGAGGCGCCTAAAAAAAGAGGCAGATTATACTTGAATAAT
>JBFHER010000009.1:0-32408 GCA_041584055.1 Bacteroidales bacterium | reverse complement strand
GGCAATCATGATTTGAGATAGCAACAACAGAATCGCAGAAAAGTAGACTATTTTCATATCCAGTGGTATTAAATTTACTATGAGTAATTAATGGTTCATGCATCAATACAAGCAGTACTGAACCGGATGAAAATAGTGGGGGGAACATTCGGTTTAGATTATAACATAAATCTTACTTGTTTTGTTGTGGCGATTGTTTTTAATTTATAAAAAAACCTGCACTCACATGATTAATGTTGAGTACAGGTCCAATTTCAGGTTTTGATAAGCGAACAAAAAAGATTTCTTTTTATCTTAAAAGTGCTATCCGTTTTGAAAATATTAATATTTAATTTAGAGCCATCAAGTCCGATTATATTTTAAATGCAATGCCCAGGTTGAGATAGGAGATCCCGTATCCTAATTCACCCATTACAGCGAGTTTGTCATTAATGTAGTACCTTGCACCAAAATAAAAAGCAGAAAAAAGACCGCTGTTAGCCGCGGTGGAATGGGTTTCGACTTCACCCCAATCGCCAAATTCAGACGAAACAACAATTTTAGGTCCTACCATTAAACCGGCATAGGTGTCAAGACCATCTATAACCTGGTAATGCAGACTCCCTCTTGCCCCAATGATAATGTACGTGTAATTCCATCCATAATTAGTATTATACCATGAGTACTTATACTGGGATGACGAAAAGCCAACATAACCGCCAACGCCAAGGTTTAGCTTTTCTACTTCAAATAAATTGTCGATCAATCCATATTCAAGAGAGGCAGACAAGGGAGGAATCTTGGTTGAATAGTAGCTCCCTGAGTACAAGGTAGAACCTAATCCGATTCCGAGATTAAGTACTTTGTCGCCCTTATTAAACAATGAATCCTGACCATTGACAGAGAAACCGATAAAGAAGATTGACAATGCAAGTAAGATCTGTTTTTTCATTTTTTTTAATTATTAAACGGTTAATTATTTAAAATACAATTTACGAATTAGAATGCACTTAAAAAATGAGATGCTATGTTTCGTTAAAAATAGTTTTTATTGACAAAATGAAGGAGGATGATATTAATCCTTAACACAGCGAACACTTAATAAAAAATCCTTATGCCTATCTTTACGATCTAAAGAAGCGGTTGAGTTAAAGATATTTCTTACATAGGCGTAATAACTGGTTTTTTCAGTTGAACTCCAGAATGATGCAGAGAATCCCAGGCCACTGTAAGCATTCGGACCAGTTGAATCGCCTGCACCAAGGGCCGTGAAACCACTTTCATTGCTTGCACCTGTATTGGGATCATCCCAGAAGGTGGTTCCTTCTTTTTTCATTTTTCCTCCGGCAACACTTTCTCCACCCAAAGAAACGCTCAGAGCTGTCCATTCTGCATCAGATGGCAAATGCCAACCGGTTGGGCAAACGACTTGTGCAGTTTCCCAGTTGTAAAGTCTTCCGTACACACCAGCCATTGCGGGATCATCATCATAAATGCTACTCCCATTTGCTGTTTCAAAATTTAAGTTTTCAGCCATCCAAATTTGATTGCCAATCTCTATTGTTTTGTAAGTTTTGTTGTCACGTTGATCAATGAAAGATTCCGACTGTTTATCTGATTTGTCATCATCTTCAGTACAACTTGTCACCATGAAGGTAAGAATTAGCATGCTTGCCAGTAGGTAATTTGTTTTAAATCGGTTCATAATTGTTTTATTTTGATGGTTTATAGTCATTGCAAATTAAATAATTAGCACAGTTTTGATCTCATTGGATTTGAAAGTGAATGGTTCAGCCTTGTAAGCGTTTAATTCTTTCAATTATTTGCTTTCGCTTTAAATAGGCAAGATGAATCCTTTCACCATTATTTAATTCAATATGGCATGGCCACACCGTTCGTAGCGAAGTCACATGCTTAATGTTGACAAGTATCCCATTATCAGGTGAAAAAAAGTCGGAGACGGGCAACTTTTTTATAAAGTAATTGAGCCCTTTTTCAGTGGTTAAAGGCGGTTCATTTGAAAAATAAAAGGTAGTTCTTTCTTCATCACCCCTGCAGTAAATAATATCTTTTACATAGGTGAACTGAAGTGTTTCAGTATTTTTAAGCACTATCTTTTCCATAAAAAATAATCTATTGAACGAAAATAACAACATTCAATGTTTTAAATGGATTGTATTTTGTAAGTGCTAACTGCGAATTTGAATTCGCATGGACTGTTTTGTGTAAATCGTTACATGCAAAACAAATAAGTCCCAGGATTAAAGCTTAAATGGACTCCAGAAGTTCAAGGAATTGTTGCTTTCGCCGTGTAGAGATAGGGATTTCTGAACCATTTTCCATGATGACAAATCCACCGTCATTTTTGTCGATTTTATGGATTTGATTGATGTTTACCATAAATGAGTGGTGGGGGCGGGCAAATCCATACTCCTCTAAAATGCTGCTATATTCATACATGCCCTTGGATACCAGTATTTCGCTCTTATCGTCTAAAACAAAAGTTGTGTAACTATTATCACTTTTACAAAACGATATCTTACTTATTTTAACCACAAACATCGATTCAGCTGTTCGCAATACAATTTTTCCACTTTTCTGTGCGCCCATGTAATGATCCAGTAGATTATTAAATTGCTCGTTTGTGTTTGGCTGAACAGTAATAGAATCGATGGCGTTGCGAACCGCAGTGATGAATTCAAATTCATTGATGGGTTTCATAATGTAGTCGAAAGCACTGAATTTTATGGCTTTAATGGCAAAATTATTATATGCTGTAAGAAAAATGACTTTAAAATTATAGGGCCTTACATTTTGTAAAACCTGAAAACTGTTTCCGTCTTCAAGTTCAATGTCCATAAATACAATTTGGGGTGATGTATTTTTAATTAGGCTTACAGCACCGGCAACTGTTCCTGCTTCCCCCGTAATTTCCAAATTTGAGAAGTTTTGGTTAAGCAACAATTTATAGGTATCCCTAATTGGTTTTTCATCCTCGATGATTGCAATTTTTATCATAGTTGAATTGTTTGCTTGTTAATTGATTATTGGAATGCGAACTTCAACCCGGACCCCGGTTCTTGCAGGCTCATTGTCGCGCATGTTTATAAATTTAAATAGAAATGTTTTGCCATACTGGTGTTGAATGAGTTTTCTGCGTTGTTCGAATATTTTCATTGCTTTCGAAGAATGTTTCATTTCGCCATGCTTGCAAGGCTCCTGACAACCCACACCATTATCTTCAATTATAAATTCCACCCAATGCTTTTCAATTCCGGTAACGGAAATGCTTAACTGGCCTTTGTAATTTATATTTTTGAAGCCGTGCTTGATGGCGTTCTCAACAAAGGGTTGTATAAGCATGGGGGGGATAAGCACAAAATCAGGGTCTTCAATCTGCTTCATTTCTAATGTATAGCTGAATTTGTCGGGCATTCTCATCTGTTCGAGCTCAACGTAATCTTTAAGCATTTCAAGCTCTTTTGCCAGGGAGATGGTCTCACTGTCTGAAAATTCGAGCGTTGCGCGCATCAGAGAAGCAATTTGCGAAAGGTAGCCGGATGCTTTTGATGGTTCATTTTTTAACATATAGCATTGTATGGAACCCAGCACATTGAATATAAAATGAGGTTTCATTTGGGTTCGGAGTATCTTCTGCTGCAGATCGATTTTGATGAATCTGGCCTCTTTTCGTTTTGTGCGATAAAGCAAAACAATCATTAGAATTACAATGGATAACATTGCAATTACGGCGTATCCTAATTGCATTCGCTGAGTTTGAATCTTATTTTCAGCTTCCAACAAATCGATGCGGGCTACTTTTTTTTCAGTCTCGTATTTCAATTCCATCTCTTCAATGGCTTCTCTCACATCCTGATTTTGCAAGCGACTTTCGTTGCTTCTTAGCGAATCGTTCCACATGAATGCTTCCTCGTAATTTTTAAGCCGGTAGTTCAATTCGTAAAGAAGCAACAAGGTTTTAATTTTCTCTGTCGTATGATATTCAATATCTTCGTTTGTGATATTTTCTTTCGCAAGGGCAAGGGCTTCTTTGTGCGATCCCATTTTTTTAAAAAGATCGGCCTTCATGTTATTGTTGAAAATCCTTTCGTAAGGATCAATGCCCACATAAGCCTCGGATTGTTCAATCAAATCAAGTGCTTCCTGATATTCTTCCCTTTCAAGGTGAATTTGGGACATGTTGCTTAACGCAACACTAATGCCCTGATTGAACTCGTTCTTCTGACTGTATACCAACAAGGTATCATAATACAAAAGAGCTTTGTCTGTGTCACTTTCTTCGCGTGCTATGCCTCCCAGCGAGTTGTAAATTTTAGCAATGTCGCCATGGGATGCACAACCTTCAACACCTTTCATACGATAGGCCTTTTCAACGTATTCTTTCCATTTTTCAATGTTGTTGTTTTCGCGGAAAATATTTCCCATTGTAATATAGTGGTAGCAAATGCGCTCCATAATATTATAGGTTTCTTTTAACCTGAGGGATTGCAAAGCATAGGCAATGGCATCACGATAATTGCCCGAAAAAGTAAATGTCCCGGCCAGGTTCATACTAATCATGGCCATGGTATTGTAATCCTCAATTTTTTCAGCACTCTTAAGTCCCGACTTATAAGTTTCAATACTTTTGAAATAATCACCTTTCATCCCGTATAAAATGGCCAGATAATTTGCCACTTCTGCCTGTTTGCTATAATTTTCAGTGTTAACAGCGATGCGGTTTGCAAGCTCAAAATGACGTATCGCATCATCGGTAAAACCCTCCTCATCTAAAAACTCGCCGTAATTGTAATGTGCTGTTAAAAGGGCAAGACTGTCGTGAGCTGACCGTTCTATTACAGCCAATAAAGCCTTTTGGGTTGAATCGATCGTAGCAACAGAATTGGAAGCAACGTTGGGAAGAAGTGCACATAGAAGTCCGAGACAGAGTGTAATTAGGCGTAAAGTAGTATTCATCAATCGGGGTAACTTTTTTTTCATTTGTCAAGATTCGAATACCAAATTTAAACTTGAATAAATGAATCTTTATTCAAAGCCTTACTTGTCATTTAGTATAGGTGATGTTAAATATTTTTCAAGGTTCTCTGCATTACAATACAGCACTCATCCATCAGAAATGCAATGGAAATTCAGAGTAAATATACTATTTTTATTTTTCAAAGAGTCATTTAATCGCCTTAAAGAGTAAGAAATATATTTAGCTTAAAATAAGACCATTAATCTTGATCTTGCGAACATAAGGTCACATTTGGGCAGAATTTCGATGTTTTAAGTACGATAAAAATTGTTCCTTTCAGAATCCAGGGTTAATCTTTGAGCCACTTATCCAGCCAGCCAAAGAACTCACGTTGCCACAGGATACCATTCTGAGCCTGTAGCACCCAATGGTTTTCTTCGGGGAAATAAAGGAGTTTTGCAGGAACACCTTTTAATTTAGCTGCATTAAATGCCATAAATCCCTGACTTTCAGTCACTCTGTAATCTTTTCCGCCGTGAATCACCATTATGGGAGTATCCCAGTTATCCACAAAACGATGTGGACTGAATCCATAGGACCTTTGAGCACGGTAATTGGATTTCTCCCAGAACGGCCCGCCAATGTCGAAATTGGGGAACCACAATTCTTCCGTTTCAAGGTACATTGACTCAAAATTGAACATGCCATCATGCGCGATGAATGCCTTAAAACGCTTGTTGTGATGTCCGGCCAGATAATACACTGAAAAACCTCCATAACTTGCACCAACGGCACCCAATCTGGAAGCATCCACATAAGGCTCCTTTGAAACTGCGTCAATGGCAGACAGGTAATCTTTTATATTTTGTCCGCCGTAATCCCCGGAAATCTGTTCATTCCACTGTTTTCCAAAACCCGGAAGACCTCTTCTGTTGGGTGCAACAACGATGTAATCATTGGCTGCCATCATCTGCATGTTCCAGCGGTAACTCCAGAACTGACTTACAGTACCTTGTGGACCACCCTGACAATAGAGAAGGGCAGGGTATTTTTTTTCAGGATTAAAGTTTGGCGGATAAATAACCCAAACCAGCATTTGTTTGTTATCTGTAGTTGTTACCCAGCGTTCCTCAACTTTCCCCATTTGCAGCTGATCTAAAATGGGTTTGTTAAGCTGAGAAATATCTTTCGCATCTCCATTTTCCGGGTCAATGGCAAAGATCTCAACAGGTTGTGACATGGACATGCGTGTTGCAATGAGCATTTTGCCTGCATCCATGACAGAAGTGTAATTGCAATCGCCTTCTGTTAATTGATAGGATTCTTTTGAAAACAAATTGAAGCGATAAATGTGCTCTCTTGCATGCCAATCTGAGATAAAGAAGATATTTTGATCATTTTGATCCCAGCACAGGCCATGCACATTTAAATCGGTATTTTCATAGATAAAACTGTCTTCACTTGAAAAATCATAAATGACCAATCTATTAACATCTGCCTCATAACCATCCCGTTCCATACTTTCCCAGGCGAGTTTATCGCCTTTGTGGGAATAAATCGGATTTACATCGTATCCCATCATGCCTTTCGAGATATTTTTGGTTCCATTGTAATTCAGATCGTAGAGGTAAATATCAGAATTGGTGGAGGTGGCATATGCCAGCCCTTCTTTTTTCCTGGCTGTGTAAGCAATTGTTTTGCTGTCTGGACTCCAGGTTATTTGTTCCATCCCTCCAAAGGGGCGTATTGGGGATTCCCATGGTTCTCCTTCCATGATATCTGTTGCTTCCTGAATCAACACTTTTGCTTCGGATGGATACCGGGCAATAAAGATATGAGAAAAGGTGCCATCCACCCAGTGATCCCAATGTCTATACATGAGATCATCTACAATTTTTGCATTGGCTTTGGGCAGATCGGGATGCTTGTCTTCTACGTTAGGGTAAATCTTCACATCTTTAATAAACAGGATGTGTGACATGTCAGGCGCATATTTAAAACCATTGATATCGCCCTCAATATCCGACAATATCGTCTGCTTTGAACCATCAGGATTCATTTCCCAGATTTGCATGCGACCACTTTTGTTAGAGAGGTAAGCAATCTTTTTACCATCAGGTCTCCAAACCAGGTTCGATTCTTTATGGACACTATTGGTGAGCTGTGATTTCTTATTGGTTTCAAGATCAATCAGATGAATATCCCCATAACTCTTATTTTCCTCAATGTTGTACCATGTAACTGTATAGGCTATTTTATTGTGATCAGGACTTTTTGCCACTTCACCAATACGTCCGAAAGACCATAGGGTTTCTGGGGTTAATTTCCCGGCTGGCACCTGAAATGATGCATTGTTATATCCATTTTCTTCCACGTTGTTGTTTTCATCTTTGTTGTTACAGGCCATAAGTAAAATTGCTGAAAGTATAATTAATGAATTTCTCATTTGACGAAAGTATTTTTCAATTAGTCAATAAAAATAAGCTTTTTTATTAAATGGTGTTCAATCTGGAGGCTCTCAATCGTTTTCTTTTGCTTTTGTAATGCTTTATTCATTTGATGATTAAGAGAGAGAATCGATTTTTTGTACTTTTGAGAAATTTTTATTGCATGATTTATCCGCAAAACTTAGAGGAAAAGATTGGTTTTAACAAAGTGCGCAACGCTATAAAAGAACGCTGTTTAAGCGCTTTGGGAAAGTTGTGGGTGGATGAGCTTACATTTCTGACCGAGCATGCAAAAATTGCAGAAGAACTGGCTGCTACAGCAGAATACATGCACATTGAAAACAGTGATGAATCCTTTCCATTAGGGAGTTTTAGTGATGTACAACAGCCTGTATCACGCTTAAAGGCAGGTGGAACATGGATGGAGTCTCTTTATTTTCTCGAACTGGCGAAAACACTCAAAACCATTCATGATGTGGTGTTGTTTTTCAAAAACAGAGAAGAAGATAATTATCCTGTTCTTAAGAATAAAAGTATTGATGTTCCCATTTTTCCGCAACACATTCGTGCTATCCATCGCATAGTGGACGAACATGGAGAGGTGAAAGACAGTGCTTCACCGGAATTACGGGATATCAGACAGAAGCTTTGGAAAGAACAAAAGGGCATTTCCAGAAAGCTGGAACAAATTCTAGCAAGTGCCAAAAAGGATGGACTGGTTGAAACAAGTGTTTCTCCCACAGTCCGTGATGGTCGGTTGGTAATTCCCGTAGCTGCGCGATTTAAGCGACAACTGAACGGCATAGTACATGATGAATCTGCCTCCGGTAAAACTGCATTTATCGAGCCTGCCCAGGTGGTTGAAGCGAATAATAAAATACGTGAGTTTGAACATCAGGAAAAACGCGAAATCATACGGATATTAACCATCCTTTCCAATGAATTACGACCGGATATTGAAGGCGTACTGGATTCTTTGGTGTTTATTGGTTACATCGACTTTGTGCGTGCTAAAGCAAGGTATGCAAGAGATGGTGGAGCAATATGCCCTGTGGTGGATGACACCCGCGAATTTGATTGGGAACAGGCACAGCACCCGATTCTAAAACAGACCCTCGAAAAAGAAGGCAAAAAGGTTGTTCCTTTGAATGTGAAACTGAATCAAACGGATCGCATTTTATTGATTTCCGGTCCCAATGCAGGCGGTAAATCGGTATGTCTGAAAACCGTAGGTCTGTTACAATACATGATTCAGTGCGGTATTCCTGTTCCGGTTGACGAGCGTTCAAAGTTTGGCGTTTTCAAACATATTTTTATTGATATCGGTGATGAGCAATCCCTTGAAAATGATCTGAGTACCTACAGTTCCCATTTAATGAACATGAAGTTTTTTCTTAAAAATGCAGATGAGAAAACCTTGCTTTTGGTGGATGAATTTGGGACAGGTACCGAGCCTCATTTGGGTGGTGCCATTGCGGAAGCCATTTTAAACGCATTGAATCAGAATGGCGCTTATGGTGTGTTTACAACCCATTATTCAAATCTGAAGCACATGGCTTCTTCAACCGAAGGTCTTGTGAATGGAGCCATGTTGTATGATCAGAACAAAATGGAACCCCTGTTTTCCCTGCAAATTGGAAAACCGGGAAGTTCTTTTGCGATTGAAATTGCACGTAAAATAGGTTTGCCTGTTCAGGTTATTGATGAAGCATCTGAAAAGGTAGGGAAGGAGCATGTTGACTTTGATAAACACCTACGGGAAATCAATCGGGATAAACGCTATTGGGAACAGAAACGTGATAACATTCGTCGTAAAAATAAACGGGTAGAGGAGCTGTCAGAAACCTTTGAACAAGAATTGTCCGATCTGAAGAAAAAGCATAAAACAATTGTCAAAGAAGCAAAGGATGAAGCTGCTGCATTGCTGAAAGAGGCGAATAAAACCATTGAACGTACCATCCGGGAAATAAAAGAAGCTGCTGCAGAAAAGGAAAAGACAAAACAAATCCGAAAGACATTTGAGGAGGTTAAGGAGCAACTCATCACATCCAAAGAACAGCAAATCATTGATCGAAAAATGCTGAAATTGCTGGAACGTGGACAACAGCAGCGCGCTTCAACAAAAGAAACTGCGAAAGAGCGAAAAAAACCAGAAAGACGCAAAGAGAAAAAACAGGAACAGGATCAAAACATTCAGGTAGGTGATGTGGTTAAGCTGCTTGAAAACGGCTCTTTTGGTGAAGTGCTTGAAATATCAAATCAAAAAGTTGTTGTAGCCCTCGGACAATTTCAAACAACACAACGTTTAAGCAAGGTTCAAAAGGTAAGTAATCGCCAGCGCAAAAAAGAAACAAAGGGAACACATCAGATCAATGCAGGCTTAACGGATGAAATGCGGGAGAAAAAACTCAATTTTAAGGAGTCCATTGACATTCGTGGACAACGGGTTGATGAAGCCATGACCACTGTAACCCATTTTATAGATAATGCAATAATGTGTGGCGCAAGACATCTAAAGATACTGCACGGAACAGGCACTGGTGCACTGCGTCAACAGGTAAGACAATATCTGGATACCGTTGATTTTGTAATCTCAGCCAAAGATGAACATGTGCAGTTTGGTGGTGCCGGAATTACCGTTGTGGAACTTGCTTATTGAGACCTAAGCTACATTATTTGACACAAAGCGGTTGCTTTTATGCTTACTGCTCCTTTTATTAATTCCTTCTAAAGGAATTGACGAATGGAAGCACTTAGTTGATGTGCTGGCATTGCACCCATACCTGACCAAATTTGCTGACCATTTCTGAACATCAGCATGGTTGGGATGCTCCTTATATTGTATCTTGAAGCAAGATCCGAATGTTTATCTACATTGATTTTAATGATTCTGATACGATCAGCATATTCATCTTTAACCTGTTTTAAAACTGGCGCCATTTGCTTGCATGGTGCACACCAATCTGCATAAAAATCAACCAAAACCGGGGTTGAACTACTTATTATCTCCTGAAATTTGTTCATCCTTGTTCTTTTTCTTTAAATATCCTCTGATAAAATCACCCAAAAGATAACCAACCGCTCCTCCATAAATGGTGGTGAGGTGCCACTGAGAAAAAATGGGGCATGATCCACTGTTACAACCCACAAAGTTCCAGTATAGAAATCCGCCAACGGCACCTAACAGGATCGCAGCTGGTAAAATGTATTTTTCGTATTGTTTCATACTGTCTATTTTACAAATTGCATGCCAAAGATATAGAAAACTACATATGTTGAAAAATAAATATGATAAAGGCTACTGTTTAAATTAGCTTTCTTTTTACAAATACACTTTTAAGAAATCGAAAGCTGGCCTTTGCGTTTGTAAGATATACGATCTGATCATAATTCCGTGTACTTGAAACAACCCGTTTTGCAAGGACCGGCGTTACTGTTTCAACCTTGTCACCCAGTATGTTAAAGATTTTTCTTGCTTGTTTCTGTTCTTCAGGACTCCCTGCTTCAAGGGATTGTTTCAGGAAATCTGTTATTACAATTCCTGGACTAAGAATACCTATTTGAACCGTGCCACCATCCCTTTCCGCTTCTTTCGATATGGCTTTTGAAAAATAATTCACCGCCCGTTTTGTAGTGCCATAAATGGTCAACTTGTCAGTGGATCTGCCATCACTTCCCATGCCCTCCATGTTAAAAATCTTTCCAAACCCCTGGACTTTCATTGCATGATACACCCGAATTGTGCATTGTATCAATCCCAAAACGTTAACATCGAAGGACTCCTGAATATTCTTTTGTGACAGATGCCATGTGGATTGATAAGGGTGGGGGATACCTGCATTGTTGATCCAGATATGAATGGAGCCAAAACGATTTTGTGTTTGGTTGATTAAGGCATCGATGGTTTTATCCTCTGTAACTGAACCGGCAACACCCAGCAATTGTGATTCATAACCTTGCAATTGACGCAGTGCACGATCGATGCTGCTTTTGTTTGTGCCATTTAGAACAACATTGTGCCCCAGCTTCAGAAATTCTCTGGCCAAACCAAAACCAATCCCTCGCGTACTTCCAGTAATGACGATTGTTTTTTTCATAGAATAATTGCTAAGTGTTTCCTGGAGCCCCAGTTTAAATACATATTGCATCTTCCGACACCCTTGCAGTCTTGCAACATCCGATTCATATTAAAATATACACAACACTTAGTAATTCATTTATCTAAAACCATCAACTCAATCCTGCGAAACTCGATGGGATGTGTTTCAGCCTGAAATGAAATATAGCCTTCTTTTAAGGGTGTACCTTCTGCAATTGGAAATCCTTCAGGAATCTGTTCCCTGGAGCCGCCTATGATTGGTTTTGTATATTCCATTACTTTTTCACCGTCCACAAAATGCTGAATCAAACTGTCACCATACACATGCACTTCTGCACTCACCCACACATCTCCCCGATAAGTTTGAGACAGGGAATTGATGCAATGTGTTTCAAACAAATTATTTTTAATAAAAACGTGTGTTCCCGGAGTGCATAAATTCATGGTAGGTCTTTTTTTTCCATTGGCATCGCCGCCCAACAGCTGGCATTCAATACTTACCGGAAAATCCTGATCGATTTGCATGCTTTCAGGGGATTGAGAATGCAGCATGATTCCACTGTTCTTATAAGCCCAAACCGGCCCCCCTTTTAGCTGTTGTCCCACAAAACGGTAGTCTACCCTCAATTTGTAATGCGAAAATTTTGTTTTGTAGAAAAGGTGCCCAAATTCACCATTAAAATCATCCCACGCATCGTAAGAAACCTTAAGCAAACCATCTTCCACACGAAATGTATTTTTATAATTTACACCCAGGGGCTGTGAGGTGAACTTAATGGACCATCCATCCAGATTCTCCCCGTTGAACAATGGAATCCAATCCTTGCAATTGTCTTTCTTATGTGCACAGGAAGCAAGAAAAATCAACGATAAAATGAAATAATATTTCATAAATATTTTAATAATTAGTTGAATTGAGTTACATCACCAAATCCATATAAAAGTAGCATTTCCATCTGTAAAACAAAAGTGGGTATCGCAATTCAAAATAAACACAAGTTTCAGGGATTGTGGTATTGCAAATAAAAAAAGAGGGCACTCCTTTCGAAGCGCCCTCGTGGTATTATTATGACTATTATTATTTATTTCAAGGTTGAATTTCGGGTTTACTCACATTTCTGAAACCCAAAACTGAAGCTCATTTGCTTACCTCATTTGCTTATAAGCATTGATCAGCCCATTGGTTGACACATCATGTGCTGTCACAGTTTCATCACCACTGAGGGCAGGCAGAATCTGATTGGCAAGCTGTTTGCCCAGTTCCACGCCCCACTGATCAAAGCTATAGATGTTCCAAACGATCCCCTGCACAAAAATCTTGTGCTCATACATGGCGATCAAAGCACCCAGGGTATGAGGTGTTAATTGTTTGAATAAAAAAGAGTTTGTTGGTATATTTCCCTGAAATACTTTAAACTGCTTCAATTCTGCAATTTCTGCATCCGATTTTCCTGCGGCTTTTAATTCCTCAACAACCACTTCTTCCGTTTTTCCAACCATCATGGCCTGGGTTTGAGCGAAAAAGTTTGCCAGCAATTTTGGGTGATGGTCACTCAAAGGATTGTGACTGATTGCCGGTGCCATAAAATCACAGGGAATCAATTTTGTCCCCTGATGAATCAGCTGATAAAAAGCATGTTGACCATTGGTCCCCGGCTCACCCCAAAGAATAGGTCCCGTTTGATAGGTCACTTTTTCACCATTGCGATCCACATATTTTCCGTTACTTTCCATGTTTCCCTGCTGAAAATACGCTGAAAAGCGATGCATGTACTGATCGTAGGGGAGAATGGCTTCTGTTTCGGCACCGTAAAAGTTATTGTACCAGATGCCAATCATGGCCAGGATAACCGGAATGTTTTTTTCGAATGATGTGGATTCAAAATGCTTATCCATGGCGTGTGCACCTTCGAGAAGTGCCACATAATTATCAAAGCCGATGCCACATGCAATTGACAATCCAATGGCTGACCACAATGAATAGCGTCCTCCAACCCAATCCCAGAAACGGAACATATTTTTCGTATCAATGCCAAATGCAGAAACAGCCTCAGCATTTGTTGAAAGTGCAACAAAATGATGCTTTACGAAAGCTTCATCTTCAGCCTCTTTAAGGAACCAGCTTTTTGCTGAATTAGCATTGGTCATTGTTTCCTGAGTGGTAAAAGTCTTTGAAGCAATGATAAACAAGGTTGTTTCTGGATTCACCTTCTTCAGCGCTTCAGCGATGTGGGTTCCATCAACATTTGACACAAAATGGAGGCTTACATTTTTTTGATAGGGTTTCAAGGCCTCCGTCACCATCAACGGACCTAAATCAGATCCACCAATTCCTATATTTACAATATCTGTGATTGCTTTTCCCGAATAACCCTTCCAATGTCCGGATATAATTTTATCAGAAAAATCTTTCATTTGAGCTAGCACCGCATTAACCTCAGGCATTACATCTTTACCATCAACCAGAATGGGCGTGTTACTTCTGTTTCGAAGCGCCACATGAAGCACCGAACGATCTTCTGTTTTATTGATTTTTGCCCCAGAGAACTGACTTTCGATCGCCTTTTTGAGTCCGCACTCCTCTGCCAGTTGAATCAGCAAGGTCATTATTTTGTCATCGATGCGGTTTTTAGAATAATCCACAAGGATGTCTTCAAATTTCAATGAATACTTTTTGAATCTGTCTGCGTCTTTTGCAAATAAATCCTTCATTTCTGTGCCATTGAACTTTGCAAAGTATGCTTCAAGTTCTTTCCAGGCACTGGTTGTGGTTGGATTGATGTTTGGTAACATGATATTTCGCTTTTTTATTATTCGAATAAAGTATTGCAAATATAAGAAGATTGAGCAAAGTTTAATGCAATCGGAGTCCTTCACTTCTTTTCTCAACTTCTAATTGCCCAAATGGATGCAGGATGCATTTTTTGACTCCGAAAGAAGTGTGTCGTTGTCAATAAAAACAAAGGCATAACAACATAAAAGGATGCTTAACAATAAATGATTATGCTTAATAAATTATCACCTTTAATTCTTACCCGTTTACAAGAAAACGGCATAAAGACATTAAGGATACATCAAATGTTACGTCTCATTATGAGTGATTTATGTGTTCTGATATAAGAGCAGTCTCTCGATTGCCATATGATCATCAGCATTTGCAATTTCACTTAAAAAAAACTATATTTAACAACAGTTAACACTGCATTGCAGAACATTAAACGTGCAATCCCAAATCAAACCAGTTCTGCTTTGTCAATTATTTTAGTCGGTTTTATGAGAATTATAAACTTATGAGAAAATTAAAAGTTCTTATTGCGGATGATGAACAGGATGCAATTGAAATCCTGAGTTTATTGCTCCAAGAGCACGAGCTGATAGAGATTGTCGGACAAATTACTGATCCTTTGAAAATTGAAAGTGCAGTTCAAAAATTAAAACCGGATGTGCTTTTTCTGGATGTAGTTATGCCTGGGTACACCGGACTGGAATTGATTCGGAATCTCAGGGAATACAATATGGAATTGTCTGTTGTTCTGGTTACAGCACACCAGAAATATCTGAATCAGGTGACCAACATGCAGGTATTTTATTGTATGTTAAAACCTGTTGATCGGCTAGAGCTTTTTCAGTTGATCGAGAAATTAGCACACCATAAGCATTTTGATATGGAGGATCAGCTTAAAATTAAGCTCCCCGTAAAAAATGGTTATATATATCTTGACAATGAGGAAATACTCAAATTAGAAGCTGAAGGAAATTATACCCGCATCGTAACAATTTACAATGATGTTTATGTTTCCTCATATAACATGGGCCGGCTGTATAAGCGACTTAACATGGATAAATTCTTTCGCATCAATCGAGGGTGTATCTTGAATTCTAATTACCTTAGGCGCATCAACAAGAAGCAAAAGACGGCCACCATTAATATTAACGGCGAGGTTCAGGAGCTGTTGGTATCCTCTTCATTTATTACCAGCTTTAACAAAATATACTAATCTCATTGAAAGTCAAACAACTGTTCCAAAAAAGTGGATTCATTTCCATTGGTTTGTTCAACCCTTTGGTACTGGGTATTCTGCCCGCGATTATAATTATTATATCTAACCCGTTTCAATTTGAACATTATATTTTTGATCCAAACCCAATTAGGGAAGAAAGAATTGTATTTTATACAGATCTGGAAAAAGATGGTGCTCATGAAAAAATGGTATTGGGGAAGGAAATAAACAATGCACTCTATTTGCTTACCTATGATGATCGTGATGAATTGCTTGATCAGTATAATTTCAATGGCACTAAAGCTCAAACCCGGGAGCCATACATACCCTATGGCTGTGATATGGACGGTGATAAAATAAAGGATTTGATGATTTTTACACAAAGACAGGATTCCTTATTTCTAAATGTCTTTTCGTACAATCGGAAAAAACTTCTTAAAGAAGATCGTTTTATCACTAAAATAGGAGGATACAATGAAAAATTAGATTTCAACATCCGTAACATCGGAGCCTTTGATGTTAACAAAGACGGTGGCAAGGAATTTTATTTTTCTGTTGCAGGAGGATTTAGTTTATTCCCCCGAAGGTTATTTCGTTACGATTTAAACAATGATTCATTGATTTGTTCAATTAATATGGGCGCTGCACATCTGGGGGGAGAATTATTTGATAACGGAGATTCAGCACTTATTTTATCTTCGGGGATAGCCTATGGCAACGTATCATCAGATTTCCCTTATCCTTACAATGACAGCTGTTCGTGGATATTTGGTTTTGACGAAAACCTGCAATTCATTTTCGACCCCATACCATATGGCGGATTTTCGGGGAGCTTGATGTCATTTATCCCGTATGAAAATTATTTTTTTTCCATCCATGGCATTTACAATCGGACTACCCATCGTAACACCCTGATTAAATTTAATGTTAAAGGGGAAGTATTATCAGAAAAACATTTTGATTTTCAACTTCATCCTCTGATTGCAAAAATCAATGTTAATGACCATGACCAATTCTTTGTTATCAACCTGACGGATGATGAGATAATGGAGTTTATTCCTGATAAAATGCTGATTCAGAAAGTCAGATTTAATGGTAAACATCGCAATCTTTTCATTCAGATTGAACTAACTGATAACAAAAAGAAAGAACTCCTTACCTTTGATAAAAACAAAAATACCTACGAAATCTTAAATCATCGTTTTAAAAAAACAGGTGAGTTCAATTTCAACGAATATTACAATCATCTGTCAAATCACTTTGATGCAGCTAAAGCATCCGGGACCTTGTTCCTTGTGAATGCAAAAGGAACAACGTATCTGAACTACAAAATTAACCCTTATTATATGCTTAAATATCCGTTTTGGATGCTGACCTATGTGGTGTCGGTTTTATTTGTCGCCATGATTGTATTTTTTCAAAACAAGCGAAATGAAAAGCAGCAAAATACACTTAATAAAATCACGAACCTGCAGTTACAGGTGCTGAGCAACCAACTGGATCCACACTTCACCTTCAATGCACTTAACTCTGTTGGTAACGCCATCTACAAAGAGGATAAAAAAGTAGCATATGATCTCTTTCTGGGCTTTACCCGAATGATACGTTCATCGCTCATATTCTCAGATAAAATATTCCGCAGTTTAAAAGAAGAATTGCAATTTACAAAAGACTACATCTCTTTTCAACAGGTGCGCTTTCCAAACCTTTTTGAATTTCAAATAAATATGGATGGGCTTGTTGAACAGGAAAAGGTAGAAATACCTAAATTATTATTGCAGGGATTCGTAGAAAATGCCATCAAACATGCCTTTTACGACATCAGATACAAAGGAAAAATTAGCATTGAAGTGAAAAAGAAAGGGAACCAAATTGCAATTACAATTACAGACAATGGCATTGGTATTCATAAATCCCAAAAGGATGGCCACACATCAGGCACAAAAAAAGGACAAAGCCTCTTTCTGGAACAGATCAAACACATCAATAAGCTCTATCAAACCAATCTTGAAATTAAAATTAGCGATTTGTCAGATATTATCCCAAATTCCCACGGTACACGCGTGGAGGTGCTAATTTAACGGACAAAACGCATCCTCTCACGGCTTCCTTTGCCTGATCATACAAGGGGTAAAATAGGTTTTTTATAAACTTCCTCGAATAAATGCGCCATGGCAATATACAAAGCCAGTCCGCCACAGAAAATACCTTCGATACCAGCCAGGGTATGAATCAGATGACTCCCGCTGAAATTCGCAATGGCAAGCAAGGTAAACAGAACCACAACACTTCCAAAAAGCCACATCATGCTCTTGTGCATTTTTAGTGTTGCCACAAAAAGTCCCAGACTAAAAATACCCCACATGGATAAATAATACCCCATTGCGATTGGAGATGGTGCCGCACCAAGGCCTAGTTTTGGTAAAATAAGTAATACCACAAGTGATATCCAAAATGCACCATAAGACGTAAATGCCATTGTTCCAAATAAATTGTTTTTACGCCATTCCATTATTCCAACAAGAATTTGCACAAGTCCACCCATAATTAAGCCCATGGCCAGGATCATGGTGTCCATTTCAAAAAGTCCGGCATTGTGCAGATTTAAAAGTACCGTGCTTAACCCAAAGCCGCACAATCCAAGTGGTCCCGGATTCGCAGTTATATCCCTTGTTACAAATGTGTTGTTTTCCATGCTAATGATTTTATTTTTATTTGTTTTTTCTTTTTGTGCTGTAGAACATATTTTAAGCCGCGAAAATAGTTAAACACGCCATCAAATAAAAATAGAATCACTCTATATAAAGGTTAAAGAGAAGACTATCTTTTCTCTAAATCCTTTAATTTCTTTAGAACTTATTCTTCGCCATACACTTCAGTATGAACTTTCTCATCCAAAAAAAGATGATCTTTACCTATGTCCAGCTCATCTTCTTTATAGCCAAGCGCGATAATGGAAGTAATTCTTAAGTGTTCTGGTATGTTCAAAATACGACGAATGTAATCTTCAGATTTGATGCCTGTGCTGTGCGACCGTTCACGTATCTGCACCCAGCAACTGCCAAGCTTGAGATCTTCTGCCGCAAGTTGCAAATAAATAGATGCAATAGACGTATCTTCAACCCACACATCACTTTTTTCAGGGTCAGCCATCACAATAATTGCAAGAGGAGCATATTTCAATAGTTTAGATCCATGCGGTTTAGAAAAACTGAGTGCTTCAAGGGTTTTTTGATCTTCAATCACCAGAAATTCCCAGGGACGACTGTTTTTCGATGTTGGAGCAAGGAGGGCAGATGAAATTAATATTTCCTTTTTATCAGCTTCCACTTTTCTGTTCTGAAAGCGTCTGCAGCTTTTGCGCTGTTTAATTAGTTGAAGAAAAGAATCCATATCTTTAAAATCTGAGAGTTATCAGTATTTTATCACTGGCAAATATTTATTTTGCAAGGATAAATGCATATAAAACGAAATAGACATGCAAGATAAGCTTAAAGGTCGTAACTTCTTAAAGTTGCTGGACTTTTCTCAGGATGAAATTCGTCACTTACTGGAGCTTGCCAAACAGCTGAAACAGGCAAAGAAAGCCGGAAAAGAAGAAAAAACTCTGAAGGGCAAACAGTTAGCCCTTATTTTTGAAAAATCATCCACACGCACGCGTTGTGCCTTTGAAGTGGCTGCCCGCGATCAGGGTGCAAGCGTCACATACCTTGGTCCTTCAGGAACTCAGATTGGCCATAAGGAAACGATGAAGGATACAGCTCGGGTCTTGGGAAGAATGTATGATGGAATTGAGTATCGTGGTTTTGGACAGCAAATTGTTGAAGAATTGGGTACTTATGCGGGTGTACCGGTTTGGAACGGACTGACAAATGAGTTTCATCCCACACAGATTTTGGCTGACTTTATGACCATGGAAGAACATTGTGATAAAATGCTGCCGCAAATTAGCTTTGCATACCTTGGCGATGCCAGAAACAATATGGGAAATTCGCTGATGGTAGGAGCTGCTAAAATGGGCATGGACTTTCGTGCAGTTGCACCCAGAGCCTGCTGGCCGGAGGATGATCTGGTGAAGATTTGCAAAAAGATCGCTGAAAATACCGGAGCGACAATCACATTGACTGAATCCATAGCAACAGGAGTAAAGGACTGTGATTTCCTCTACACAGATGTTTGGGTTAGTATGGGAGAAGCCGACGACGTTTGGGCAGAGCGCATTGAGCAATTGCTTCCCTATCAGGTGAATCAAAAAATGATGGACTTAACGGGCAATGCAAATGTTAAATTCTTGCACTGTTTGCCCGCCTTCCATAACCAGGACACAAAAGTAGGGGCGGAGATATATAAAAAGTTTGGCTTAAAATCAATGGAAGTAAGCGAAGAGGTGTTTGAATCATCAGCCTCCCTTGTTTTCGAAGAAGCAGAAAACAGAATGCACACCATTAAGGCAATAATGGTTGCAACACTTGGAAATTGAAATGTGAAGCAAGCAGCATTTGTGCCTTCACGTGAAAAATAAACCCCTCTTGCCTTCTCCCATTTAACGCACAAGGTGTTTTCCTTTTAGCAACTGTGCGAAGCGGTTGAATGCAAGAGGGGATCCTCCGTTTCACGGCTTACAAAAAAATTACTTTAAAGTCGGCCGTTTACGAAACAGTTTGTCAAACAATTGTCCCTGAGCACCATCAAAAACATTGCCCTTATTCAAACTCGATTCAATGGCCTGCGTGCCGTTGCTCATGGATGCAGTGATATGAATAGGAGCACTTAAGCCGTTTCCTTCAATGATCATTTCATGCATCACTTCCCCTTGCGATAATCCCTGAACATACGCACTTCCTCTTAAAGAACCAAGGTTTCGAATGTATTCCACGACACTTGCAGAATCACATGCCATGTTGTTTATCCTCCATTCATTGCCGTTTTTTTCCATTACAAAAGAACTGTCACCAGGATGATTAACAGATACCTTTGTCCAGTTGCCACTATTGCCGCTGATCACTGTTCGATCGCGTAACTGATCCACGTCTTTGTTAAAACTTGCTGACAGGAAACCGTTAACGGCATACACTTCTTTTTCCTTCGACAAACGAACGTAGGTAGTCATTTTTCCCTGCTGTTGTTGATATGGATTGTAAGCGCCTGTATTTGCCGGCTGCTGATAAGAGAATTTTCCAATGTAAATATCAACCAATTCACCTTTCTCACCTTTGGCAACAACCCTTGTACTCAGGCTGTCGTTCACTTCATATTTAGCCCACTGATCCTTTTTATTTGCAGCCACTCGTTCTGCGGTGATCTCATTCAACTGTCTTATCATGTTAGGAACCTGATTTTGATCTGCTCTGAAAGTCCCTTTCTCTCCACTTACTTTCCAGGTATCTTCCGCTTTGTTTAATGTTACAAAAGAACCTGTCGCAGCCCCCCTTGGATAAATTTGTATTTCATTTACCTGATCAACTTCAAGGGAAATCAAATCCTTTTTAAAGCTTCGATCCTCCGTCTTAGAATCACTGATCATAACAACGATCAATATTGCAATTAGAACGCCCAATGTAATTAGGAGTCCTTTTATATTCATTATTTTAGACATAATTTTCCTCCATTCGTTTTATTCTTATCATGCGGTTGCGCTGTGCACGGAATATACCATAGAAAACCACCAAAAGTATGGGCAACAAGAAGTTTAACCATTTATAAAAAGATTTTTTACCGTCTTCCACCTGCTCCAGCATTCTGGACGTAATCCCCTTGGTTCTAAGATTGATCAATCCGGTGTCGTCACTTAACCAATCGATTGAGTTTACCATGAAGTTTACATTATCAGGCTGTAATTGACGTGCCTGCTGACCCATGCCATTTACCGCCAAATCACCATCTGTAATCAGTATGAGTCTTGCATTCTGTGGACCGGACAACTTCCCTTCAAACAACGCACTAACAACAAGATTTGACTGGGGGAAATCAGCTTCGGTCCAACGTTTTTGAACATCAAAATAGAGAGGTGCATTCAGCTCGTTACATTTTTCAGAAGCAGATGCAAGTGGGGTATAGGTGATGCTTGAATCACCTGAAAATCGAATCGGACTTGCAAACATCATCATCATAGTTTCTAAACCTTCCACTGCCGGATGATCATGAAAATTTGTAATAATTGGAAGGTAAGGAAAGCTTGCCTGTGCATTTACCGTAAATGCGCCAATGCGTTGTGGAATGGTAACTGACCCGCAGTTTGCATCAATCAAAAAAGATGGTGCAACATTGATGCCTTTTGCTGCCAGCCAGCTCTCAAGTCCCGTGGAAACAAGATTCCCCATGATGCTGCTTCCAAGATCAGAATTTACGCGGTCTGCCGCAATGAACATGGATCCACCATTTGCCAGGTAATTGTCAAGCAAGGCCAATTGGTTCTCAGGAATTGTATCCCTGGGACGAATCAAGCCGATGGCTTTGTATTTTGACATATTTGTTGAGTCTGTGAGGTTTACAGACTCAACATTGTAAAGGATGTTAAGGCCCTGAATGGCTTGTCCCATTTCGCTCAACGAAGCCTCGCCATGCCCCTGAATGAATCCAATCACAGGTTTGTCTGTCACCACAAGTTTCTTTATGGAGGTGGACAGACCATATTCCATGGCTGATCCTGACTGTATTACAGGCATGACCTCGGAGGATTCACCAACCTGTATAACGGCACCAAGATAAGCTCTTTTCTGAACTGCCTGATCTTTTTCCTGAACTGTAATCAGAATTGGCTGGATGCCGTTCTGCATGGCTTCCTGTTGAATTTTTTCATCCTTTCCGGGATCTATAAATTCGTAAACCACATTGCCATGGGATCGATTGGCATATTCAATAAGCATTTCCTTAAACTCATTTTTTACAGGTCCCATTTGGGTGGGAAGATCTTCTGAGAAATAAGCCGTGACGGTCACTGGCTCTGTGAGTTCTTCCAATATGTTTCGTGTTGCCTCACTTAATGTATATCGCTGATCCTCAGTAAAATCAAGCCGTGCAAAAAAGCGTGTAGAAAGCATATTCACAACAATAAGAATGGCAAATAAGATTAGAAGCGAATAAGCTGCTGTATTTTTCTTCTTCATTATTATTCAGATTAATTCACCGTTCTTCTTGTAAGCACTGTTTCTGCTGAAACCAGTCCTGCCACGATGATCGTTAGAAAATAAATAATGTCCTTTGAATCAATGACACCACGGGTAATTGATTCGTAGTGTGTATTGAGGTTCAAATAAGCAAATAGTTCACTCAATGTCCCGCTCAATCCCTGCGACACCAGACCAAAAATTACATGGAAAAATATGCCTATAAACAAGGCCAGTAGAAAGGCAATAATTTGATTGCTGGTAATACTGCTGGCAAAGACACCGATGCTTATGTATGCGGAGCTCATTAAAATAAGTCCCAGATATCCGCACCAAATAGCACCATGATCAATGGGCCCGAGTTGAGCGACAGTTATGTAAAACGGTAGTGTTAACGCCAGTGCCACCAAAATAAGAAGTAAGGTTGAAAGAAATTTTCCTGCAACCACCTGCCAATCATTCACGGCTTTTGTGAGTAACAATTCAATGGTCCCTGACTTATGTTCTTCGGCCAATAGTTTCATGCTGAGTGCCGGAATCAATAGGAACAATGACCAATAAGCAATTCCAAAGAATCCGGACAGATCAGCTTGCCCTCTTGCAAAAATATTTCCCATAGACAACCAGGTAAAGAACCCCGTGAATCCAAGGAAAAGGACAATGAGGATATATGCCATCAGGGAATCAAAATTTGAACGGAGCTCACGCCTCGCTATGATCCAAATTTGTTTCATAATCGACTGTGTTAATATTAATAAATGTTTGTTTGTACTAGTTCATGGTAACTTCACGGAATACATCTTCGAGCTTTGTTTCAATTGGTGTCATTTCTGTTAAAATCCATCCTTTATCCACACATAACTTAAAGACATCTTTTCTGGAAGAAGCGTCAACTTTGCTTTCAACCTCGAAAGCATTCTCTTTTCCATCTATGAAATCCACAACCTTTACCGAGCTCAGTTCGTTGATGGCTTTAAAGATTTCATTTTTGTCCCCTTCTTCGATGGTAACACGAATGAGTTCGTTGCCCTGCGCTTGTTTGCGAAGTGAATCCGCAGTGCCATCGGCCACGATTTTTCCTTTATTGATGATTAAGATGCGATCGCATGTGGCTTCAACTTCAGCCAGAATGTGAGAACTTAATATCACCGTTTTTTCTTTCCCGATGTGTTTAATCAGCTCCCGTATTTCAACAATCTGGTTCGGATCCAGTCCTGTGGTTGGTTCATCAAGAATCAATACTTCGGGATCATGAATCAATGCCTGGGCCAAACCAACACGTTGGCGATATCCTTTTGATAATTCACCAATTTTCTTGTGTTTCTCCCTGCTTAAGCCACACACTTTCACCATTTCAAGCACACGGGCATTTGTTTTGTCTTTTGGTATGCCCTGTAAATCTGCAACAAACTTAAGGTAGTCTATCACGCCCATATCGTGATAAAGAGGATTATGTTCCGGCAAATACCCTATGATTTTCTTCACCGAATCCGGGTCTTTATTCACAGAATAACCACCAACATTAATATCACCGGAATTCGTGGAAAGATAACAGGTAATTGCTTTCATGGTTGTTGTTTTTCCTGCTCCGTTCGGTCCAAGAAAACCCAAAACTTCTCCTGTTTTTACCTTAAAAGAAATGTCGTCAACCGCTTTCTGGCTACCATAGATTTTCGTAACATTTTTTACGTCGATATCCATATCTTTTTATGTTTATTTTTTTTACGACCACGAAATTAAAAAAAAACAGAAAACGCATTTTTTGTTTTAACGATAATTAACAGAGCCTGTTTTTAGGAAAACAGGTATAAAAAGAGAGGCAATTTAAAAGTTTATTATCTTTAGAATTTTAAATCATCAACAATCTGAAATATGAGATCTATAAGCATTGTCCTGGTCATGATATTTACCGTATCTATGAACGTTTTATCACAGTCACAATTTGAAACCATTCAACTAATGAAGGGGGATTCACCTGAAGATTATAAACTATTTAAAGAAGAACTACGGACAGATAAAAACATTCAGGTAACCGAAGTAAAAGTCCCATCTCTGGAGTTATTCATTCCTAAAAATGGAAAAAAGAACATGCCTTGTGTGATGATTTGCCCAGGTGGCGCTTACCGGATTCTTTCGTTTTTGAAAGAAGGCCGCTTGTTGGCAGAAGAGTTTAATAAAATAGGAGTGGCTGCAGCTGTTTTAAGGTACAGATTGCCTGCAGAAAGCACTTATAAAGCATCTCCATGGATCCCACTGGAAGATGCCCAGCTTGGCTTGCAATATCTGGAGCAGCATGCAAAAATGCTAGGGTTGAACAAGGATAAAATAGGGGTAATGGGTTTTTCTGCAGGTGGCCATCTCGCAGCTTCTGCAAGTACCTTGTTTAAATACCCGCAACAGGAAGGCATGCAAATAAATGAGATACGTCCCGATTTTTCGATCCTTATCTATCCTGTTATAACCATGAAGAATGATTTTACACATCAGGGCAGCAAGAACAATCTGCTCGGTACAAATCCTTCTCAGGACAACGTGGATTTTTTCACCTTGGAAAATCAGGTAAGTAAGCAAACACCTCCAACCTTTTTATTGCATGCTAAGGATGATGGCGCAGTACCCATTGAAAACAGCCGTAACTACCGGGATGCATGTGTTGCCAATGATGTTCCTGTGGTCTTGTATGAGTTAAATGCCGGCGGACACGGTTTTGGCCTTGGAAGAGATCAATCGGGTGAATGGTTTCATTTCTTAGCCCAGTGGATGGATCAGCTTTGATGAACCAGCCTTTATGACTGGCACAATTCATAAGCAGTCGATGTTCTTTCCTTCGGCTTGCTGAAGTTTTCTTCCAGAGCCTGCCTTAGGACACCCTCCTAAACGAGCTTCCCGGTTTTTATTATATTTGCGGCCATGAAACTCGATCGGGAAATCTTAAAATTTGCCATCCCTAACATAGTAAGCAATATCACGGTTCCATTTCTGGGACTGGTGGATATGGCCTTGATGGGGCATCTTGATTCTCCGGCATATATTGGCGCCATCGCGCTTGGAACAGTTATTTTTAACATTTTGTACTGGAGTCTGGGATTTCTTCGCATGAGTACCAGTGGTATGACTGCACAGGCTTTTGGACGTAACGATAAACAAGCAGCAGGTGGCATCCTGTCCAAGGCTTTGTTCATTGCGTTTAGTGCCGGCTTACTCATTTTGCTGTTTCGACATCCCATCGAGTCCCTTGGATTTAATTTGCTGGAAGGAAGTGAGGATGTCAAACTTTTTGGACGTGGTTATTTTTCAATCCGTGTTTGGGCAGCACCGGCATCCCTGGCAATATTTGCTTTTTCAGGATGGTTTCTGGGCATGCAGAATGCCAGAATCCCCATGTATATAGCCATTGCAATTAACGTTTTTAATATTGTATTCAGTTTACTTTTTGTTGTTGTATTGGATATGAAGTCTGATGGGGTGGCCCTGGGAACCGTGATTTCACAGTACATTGGTTTGGTCATGTGCATATTTTATTTATTTCGGCATTTTAAACATGTGCTTCCAGACATCAATGTTAAAGCTATTTTGCCCCTCAGTGAATTTCGCAAGTTTCTGGGAGTTTCAAGGGATATCTTTATCCGCACTTTATGCATAATTCTCGTGTTTACCTATTTTACCGATAGATCAGCTGCTCAGGGCGATCAGGTACTGGCAGTTAACTCCTTGTTCAGAGAATTTTTAATGTTCTTTTCATTTTTAATGGATGGATTTGCCTATGCTGCAGAACCAATGATTGGTGCCCGTTTGGGAAAAGACAAAAAAAGTCCCATTCGAAAAGTTGTAAGACGAATATTTATGTGGGGGCTTGGACTCACCCTTCTTACAACACTCATTTACGGTGCAGGAGGCAATGTGTTAATGCGTTTGATGACAAACCAGACAGATGTTCTTGCAATGGCTCAACCCTATCTTTTATACATTGCTCTGATACCGGTGGCTTGTTTTATGTCATTTTTATGGGATGGGGTTTACATTGGGGCTGTTGCAACCCGCGGGATGTTGTACTCTATTCTGATCTCAACCTTTGTGGTGTTTTTTCCTTTTTATTTTTTACTCAACGAACGCCTTGGCAATCATGCCCTTTGGGGGGCCATGCTACTATTTATGTTTAGCCGTGGTATGTATTTATGGGCTGCAAGCCGACGCTATGTCTTTAAAGATTAAGTTGAAAGTGATATATAACTCGAGTTTTACGTATTTTCAATTTAACTCAGTTTTCTGAAAGTATGTTTTGTTAAAATAAAAAAAGTCACAAGTGACGAATGTCACTAATCAGTATCCTTTGAACTCCATCTAAGTTCCTCTTTATGAGCTCTTCCAACTCTAAACACTTATCGAATCACATGAACTGCATATATTTTCCTATCTTTGTTAACAACTAAAAAAAACAAAGCTAATGGCGAATAATTCGTTTAACACGGATGGACTACCAAAAGAAGTGGTAGCCCTGTTAAAGTATTCCCGTGCGATCATTGCAGGTATCTTAATATTACTTGTGATTTGGGGGTCTTTTTTTCAGGTTGAACCTGAAGAAGTCGGTGTGATTACCCGATTTGGAAAATATGTACGTACCGTTGATCCGGGATTAAGAACAAAAATGCCTTTTCTGGAAAGGGTATACAAAGTGCCGGTGGAACGCCAGCAAAAGCTGGAATTTGGTTTCAGAACGACTAATCCGGCGGTGAGATCAGATTACACACGGCGTGGCTCACGTGAAGAAGCACTGATGCTGACGGGTGATTTGAACCTTGCGGATGTGGAATGGGTTGTGCAATATCGGATTGATAATGCATATAATTATTTGTTTAAGGTCCGAAATGCCGAATCAACTTTACGGGATATCTCAGAAGCTGCAATGCGCCAGATTGTTGGTGACAGAACAGTGAATGAGGTGCTTACCATCGGGCGAACAGAGATTGGAAGTCAGCTGGAAGAATTGGTTCAGAAAATATGTCGCGAATATTCCATGGGAATCAAGATCGATCAGGTTGTCCTTCAGGATGTGAATCCGCCTGAACCTGTTAAAGCTGCATTTAATGCAGTGAATGAGGCACAGCAGGAAAAAGAGACTTTGATTAATCAGGCTAAATCAGAGTACAACAAAGTGATTCCAAAAGCCAGAGGACAGGCTCAGGAAACCATTCAAAAATCAGAAGGATACGCAACAGAGCGTGTGAATAAAGCCCTGGGTGAAGTTTCCCGTTTCAATGATCTTTACAGGGAATATGTGAAAGCTCCGGAAGTGACGAAACGACGAATTTATCTCGAAACGATGCAGGATGTAATACCAAAACTTGGGAATAAGATTATAACTGATGATAAGGGTGGCAATGTTTTGCCTTTATTACAAATGCAGATGAACTCTAAAATACCGCAAAAATGAAACAAATTATAAAATTATCACTTCTAGGCATTGTTGGTATTATTCTGCTGGCATTATTGGTCGGGGGAACATACATTGTTAATGAGCAGGAACAGGTTGTCATAACACAACTTGGGCGACCGGTTGGTGAAGCCGTTGTGACCCCCGGCATGAAATTTAAAGTGCCTTTTATTCAGAAAGCAAATTATTTTGAAAAGCGCTACATGGAATGGGATGGGGATCCAAATCAGGTACCAACGAAAGACAAGAAATATATTTTTGTGGATACCTATGCACGTTGGCAAATCACAGATCCACTACAATTTTTCAAGCGTTTGGAAAACGAACGTGGTGCTCAGTCACGATTGGATGATATCCTGGACGGGGAAACCCGTAATTTCATAGCAAATAATAATATTGAGGAAGCTGTCCGTTCTTCAAACAGGGTTCCGATGATGAATGATACATTAAATGGACTTGTTGATTCGTTGATTCACATTGAAAACGGAAGGCAGCAAATTCAACAGCAAATTTTGGCTTCAGCAAATAAGCAAACCAAAGACCTGGGAATTACCATACTTGATTTTCGCTTTAAGCGCATCAACTATGTGCAGGAAGTGCAGGATCAGGTATATGAACGTATGAAGAGTGAGCGTTTTAGAATTGCTGATAAATTTCGCTCGGAAGGACAGGGGGAAGCATCCCGTATCAATGGTGAAAAAGAAAGAGAATTGTTAACCATACAATCAGAAGCATTTAAAACAGCAGAAGAAATAAAGGGGCGCGCAGATGCAAAAGCTGCAAATATCTATGCAAATGCATATAATTATTCACCCCAATCAAGGGAATTGTATAGTTTTCTGAAAAGCATGGAAACGTTTGAATACGTCTTTGACGATGAAACATCAGTCATATTAAGTACTGACAGTGAATTGTTTAAGTACTTGAAGTCAATGAAATAAAATAGAATACACTTTTTTAAAGAGTCTCCTAACAACCGGGAGACTCTTTTTTTATGATACAACAGATTCATCACACAAAAAACTACGAAATAGCGAACATCTTCCCGGGGCTTGCAACAACTCCCTTGTGTGTTTAAGATGAAATCTTAATACATTAAAGACATTATATTCAGCCAATTAAACCTTGTTTTTTTAGGCTGATAAAAGTTGTCCTATTCACTAAAAATGTCATAAATTTGTTAAATAATAGAATTAATTTACCCGCGTTGATCTTAAAGTGACATGTATATATCTTTCCAGAATACTGTCAAACCATCTCTATGCTGCATCTAGGCAGAATGTTTTTATCATCTTTTGTGTATCATAATCAAAAGTAAAATCATTAAATATTAAAGGAGGTTGTACCATGCAACGTATCTACTTAATCTTATTTACTTCCTTTCTATTAACTGTAAGTAATTTAGTCGCTCAACTTTCAGGAACCTATACAATTGGCTCCGGAGGAGATTATGCAAATTTTAATAACGCTGTTTCAGCATTAAGCACACAAGGCATCAGTGGAGCTGTCACGTTTAATACGATATCCGGCACCTATAGTGAACAAATTGTGATTCCGTCAATAGCCGGAACAAGCGCTTCAAATACAATTACATTTCAGGCGCAGTCAGGCGCAGCAAGCGATGTTATCCTATCATACAAGGCAAGTGGTGAAGGTGACAATTTTGTGGTTCGAATGATTGCTACTTCATATATTCATTTCGACAAGCTAACACTTACTGCAACAGGAAGTACCTATGCGAGGGTGTTGGAGATTCAGAATGCTAGCAATCACATTACTTTAAACAATGTGATATTCAATGGAAACACTTCTGCCACAAGTTCCAGATATCAATATCTGGTGTCAGGTAATAACACACGCATTGAAAACCTGTTAGTTGATAACTGTACATTTAATGAGGGTTCTATCGGGATCTATCTCGATGGTGTCAATGGCAGTACCTTAAGCAGGTCGAACGTAATACGAAACTCTGTTTTTAACAGCCAGGGAAATTATGCAATACAGGCTTCCTATCAAAGTGGCATACATGTCAATGCAAACGAAGTGATTGCGGATGACAATGGGATTTACTTAAATACATGCCAGGGTGAAATACAGGTAGTACGGAACAAGATTAACAGCAACAACTACAGCTTGTATCTTCACAATAGCAATGGCGGTAATGATTTGGAAACAGGGCCTGGCCTGATAGCCAATAACATGATTTATACAACAAACAACAATGGATTGTATGTTTACAACTGTACTTACCAAAACCTGTATCACAACAGCGTGAACATGACATCCGGAAATGCCAACACATCTGGTTTCTACATTTATAGCGGTGGAAATAACAAGGTGATGAACAACAGTTTTGTGCACATGGGAAATGGCGTTGCTATACACATCCAGAGCGCATCATCAATCGTTGATCTGGATTACAACAATTATTTCAGCAATGGCAATTATCTTGCAGAATGGGGCACCAAAGGGGTTTATAACCTGGCCGACTTTCAGGAATTAAGCAGTAAAGATGCCAATTCTGTTTCGGTGTATCCCTATTATACATCCAGTAGTGATCTGCATACAAACACACCATGGCTGGATGACAAAGGAACATACCTAAGTGAGGTAACTGAAGACTGCGACGGAGAATCACGGGATGGATCTACACCGGACATAGGTGCCGATGAGTTCACACCTGACCCTGCAAACACCACTCCATTGGCCGGTCATTATACCATTGGTGGCAGCAGTCCTGATTATGCCTCTCTTGGTGATGCCATCTCTGATTTGTTGATGAAAGGCGTTTCCGACACTGTGTTTTTAGATTTCCGCAACGGGAATCATAAAGTTCAGGAAACCATGTATTCGTTTCCGGGGACAAGCATGGATAAACCGGTTGTTTTACAGGCTGAAAGTGGTAACAGAGATCAAGTTACCCTCTATTTCTATGCCACTGGGGCGAACGATAATTACGTTTTGCATTTACATGGCGCTGATTACATTCAATTCCAAAATATTGGCCTGTCAGGAAATACAGATAATTCAAACTACTGCCGGAACATCGCCTTGACAGGTGGGGTTGAACACTTTAAACTTATTAACTGTAAACTAAGTGGATCAGGTTCTGGCAGCAGCAGTGCAGCACTATTGTCCGCCCAGGATGTTCTGTATCACTCCAGACTTATTTCAAACAATCATTTCATTGGTGGTGCATATGGATTATATACCTCCGGTTTATACAGCGATCATTGTACCAACGGTAAAATCCACGAAAATGAATTTTCAAATCAAGGCAGTTATGTCATGCAGGTGCAATACGAGGACGGCATTCTTATCACAGACAATAAGGTGAGTGCGCCTTCAGGGAATGGATTTTATGTGCATACCTGTCACGGTGAAATAGAGGTGCTACGTAACATTATTTATTCTGAAAACTACGGCATGTATCTTCACAATAGCAATGGGGGAAGTGATTTGGAAACAGGGCCTGGCCTGATAGCCAATAACATGATTTATACAACGAATAATAATGGATTGTATGTTTACAACTGTACTTACCAGAACCTCTATCACAACAGCGTGAACATGACATCCGGAAATGCCAATACCACTGGTTTCTACCTTTATAACGGTGAGAATAACAAGGTGCTGAACAACTGTTTTGTGCACATGGGAAATGGCGTTGCTATACACATTCAAACCGCTTCATCCATTGCTGAACTTGATTACAACAATTACTTCAGCAATGGCAATTATCTTGCAGAATGGGGAACCAAAGGGGTTTATAACCTGGCCGACTTTCAGGAATTAAGCAGTAAAGATGCCAATTCTGTTTCGGTGTTTCCCTATTACACATCCAACAGTGATCTGCATACAAGCACACCATGGCTGGATGGCAAAGGGACATACGTAATGGAGGTAACTGAAGACTGCGACGGAGAATCACGGGATGGATCTACACCAGACATAGGTGCCGATGAGTTCACACCTGATCCTGCAAACACCACTCCATTGGCCGGGCATTATACCATTGGTGGCAGCAGTCCTTATTATGCCTCTCTTGGTGATGCCATCTCTGATTTGTTGATGAAAGGCGTTTCCGATACTGTGTTTTTAGATTTCCGCAACGGGAATCATAAAGTTCAGGAAACCATGTATTCGTTTCCGGGGACAAGCAAGGATATACCGGTTGTTTTACAGGCTGAAAGTGGTAACAGGGATCAAGTTACCCTCTATTTCTATGCCACTGGGGCGAACGATAACTACGTTTTGCATTTACATGGTGCCGATTATATTCATTTCCAGAACCTAAGTCTGTCGGGAAATACTGATAATTCAAACTACTGCAGAAACATCGCCTTGACCGGTGGCGTAGAACACTT
>JBFHER010000008.1:0-35716 GCA_041584055.1 Bacteroidales bacterium | reverse complement strand
TTCTCAAAATAAACTTTTGTTGATTTTAGTGTAGATTTATGTCGGTTATTTGAGTAATTACACGATCCTACTATCAATAATATCAAGGACAATACCACTAATCTAACTTTCATAATCATTGGAATAATTATTCAAAACTTAGGGTTTGACTAATCACTATAATTGAAATCAAATAATTTCTGGAACCATTCAATAATTCCTGTAGGTTCAATAATTGGATCTATTATTTCATGACTTTCAGCTTGCGCCATTGCAATAGACGAACAATTATGTAAATTAAACTTAGAATTTTCATCTTTCTCACGCAAAAGCGCAATGTTGATTATGCTTAGTAATATTAAAATAGAACACAAGGAAATACTTTTCTTCTTCATAGAACGATAGGTTTTTTAATATTCGTTAACAATGTTACGGACTATCGAGTTCTTCTCAAAGAATATCGTTCGGACAAAAAGCGGACAAATTATAAAGCGCACGATGATAGGGCATTAGGTCAACTTCGAAAAATGCAATGTATTTTCATCCACAACAATCACACTATCGCATGCAACATGGATTATACTATTGTAGCTCATTTTTGAGAAGATTATGGGCTTTTATTATCTAATAACCTATATTTGTTTATATTCAAAAGATTGATGTCCTTTCAAGTTTAATCTTGAAAATTGTATTTTAACATTCAACACATATTTGTATAAAGACATAGTTCACTATCTATCATTTTTCATATGATATTTAAACATCATAGTTTAAATAAGCCGAATAAGTGTAGTATTAATAGCAAACCTCCAATAATAATTGCATACCATATTTTGGACAATAAATATTGTTTCAATGTCCATTCTGTAAAACCACCCCTGTCAAGAGGATATCCTTCTTTTAAATATGTCCGTCTGATTCTTTCTTCTTTTGTCAAATCGGTTTTTTTGTACTTCTGATTATGACTTTTAATAGTCGCTGAATCTTTATTCATATTATAAGTTGTGCATGTTTCTTTTTTATAACGATCAATATCATTACTGCCTGACTTAAGTTGCCATGAATTAAAATTATTATCAAACTTGCGGGTACAGTTAAAACAATATGTAACATTTTTGTCTATTATCTCAGTGAGATAGTTACAGTTTTTACACTTCAAGTAATATTGCTTTGTATAAAGAAGTAAATTTTTCCTTGCCATTATTTTAATAATTATGTTTTTAGTGAATGTTATAAGATTCATAATCACGAGGTCGGGCGTTTCCCGATGTAAAATCGGGACCCTCTCGCTACAAAACAGAGCGAGTGTAAGGCCTGAGAAGGAGGGACAGAACTCATTTTTTATTTTTAGTCCAATCCAACCAAGCTCGTACGATATCTCGCTATGTAATTTTGCTCCTTAATTCAAGTTGTTGATTTTCTTATCACAATATTTTAGTTTTCATCACGAGGTCGGATGTGCCGAAAAATAGGGACATTCGATTTTGTAAATTTTCGAGCATCCTTCTTAAATATTCAAATCTAGAATTTCAGTTAATAAATATGTTACAATCTACAAGGACATCCAATCGCCTTTTTTAGGGATTTCGATGTTGCTAAAACCCCTCTCTTCCAATGTTTCTTTATATTTTGTTTGAGCTTCCAGTTCTCCATGAACAATGAATGTTCTTTTGATCTCATCTTTATTTTGGCAGCTCAAAAAATCGATCATCTCTTCATAATCGCCATGTCCACTGTAAGAATCGATGCGAAAGATCTCTGCTCTCACCGGATGAATATTTCCAAAGATTGATACTTCCTCATCTCCTCTTAATATTTTTGCGCCCAATGTGCGCGGGGCGCAGTATCCCACGGCTAACACAGAATTTCGTGGGTCTGAAATGGTATTGGCAAGGTGGTGTTTTACCCGTCCTGCCTCCATCATTCCTGAAGCCGAAATGATCACGCAAGGCGCTTTCCGCTCATTGATTCGCTTCGAATCGGCCACCGACCTGGTGTAATATAAACGGTTAAACCCGAAGGGATCAGGATCCAGATGCATTTCCTCCAGCATGTCATCGTTGAAACATTCCGGATGCAGGCGGAAAACCTCTGTTGCATTCATCGAAAGCGGACTATCCACAAAAATATCCACTCTTGGCAGTTCTCCATCGTTAAATAACTGATTAAGCGTGTATACAATTTCCTGGGTACGACCAACGCTAAAGGAAGGGATTACAAGCTTTCCCTTTTTATTGATACAGGTGTGTTTAATGACGTGTAAAAGTTCTTTCCGGGCTTCCATCTGATCCTTGTGCAAGCGATCTCCATAGGTGGATTCAGTTATCAGGTAGTCGCATTGACGAAAGGGAACTGGAGGACGGAGAATTTTATTGTGTTTACGACCAATATCGCCGGTGTAAGCCAGGTTCTTTACCCCATCGGTTTCCGTCACTTCAAGCATCACCAGGGCACTTCCCAACATATGTCCGGTATTACTGAATCGCACTTTTGTAAACTGGTCGATGTAAAACTTACGTTCGTAAGCGACGCCGATAAAAAGTTCCATACATTTTACAGCATCCTTGCGGGTATATATTGGATCGACAGGAGGCAAACCCATTCTTGCAAGTTTTTTATTATGTTGAATCGTATCCGCTTCATGTATGGCGCCCGAATCGGCAAGCATAACAGAGCACAGATCGAGGGTTGCATTGGTGCAAATTACCGAACCTCTGAATCCCAGTTTGTACAGGTAAGGTATTAATCCAGAATGATCGATGTGTGCATGACTTAAAATAATATGATCAATTTCCACAGGATCAAAACCCAAATCACGGTTTAAGGCGTCTGTCTCTTTTCCCTTTCCCTGATATAAACCACAATCAAGCAATATTTTTTTGTCTTTTTGGGTAATTACCAAATGCTTGCTTCCGGTAACCTCCTGAGCAGCTCCTAAGAATTTTAGTATCATAATAACCTGGTTTAGTTGAATTTAAGCTTTATGTGATTGCCAAGTTACTAAATATTTCAATACTTAAGCATTTTTATGTCCGCTTTTTATAGAACACTTAAGTTGAAAATCACACCCTTGAATTGTCTGGCATTCATACCTAAATAAAGATTTAAAAGTGCATTATTTTGTTTTTGTTGAAGTTGTATGTTTTTTGCACCATTAGCCTAAAATGGCTCATTCTTTTTGTGAGCATCCTCTTATTGAATTAATTCTGCGATTTATCATTTCTTAAATTTTTTCGATGCTCGGAATCAATACGCTAACTCAAACAATGAAATGCTTTTTAAATTTAGTTCTCAATGACATATCGTTATTTATGAAATATTTTGCTTTGGTTTATGCAGTGAGTTTCTCTGCATGTTAATTTTGGTTCGAGTAGAGATATTGAGTAGCAATTATAAAGGCCTAATTTGGGGCTTAAATTATAAACCAAACAGGATCACCTTTAGGACGTTGTTAAAAGTAATATTATTCATATTAGTTCTAAATAATATTGTTTGTTTGAACCTCTTTTCTTAACTTTAAAAGAAATAATCATGGATGATGTTAATGATGAACACAATTACCACTGCTTAATAGTATTAAAGTAATGGTTTATAGATTCATATCATCTTCACAATTGCATTAAATTATGAAACTTGCGAGGAAACGAATTCATTGACACGCTTCCTGGAAAAATCGATTATTCAACTTTAAAACTTATATTATGTCTTTAAAAAATGCTTTAAACGAATTAAATAAAAAAGTTCAGGACTTAACATCTTTACATGTTCAAACTTTTACTGGGACGGTTAAGAGTTCTGTGGAAGGTCAATCTTTCGACCAGATCAGACAACTGGTAAAGAATGCTGAGACCAATGCAGAAATTAAACTGGTTGCTGAAACACTTGCGCAGTTTGATGGCGATTCATACAATTTTATAAAGGAAGATTTGACAGCGGTCCCACCTCTGGCACTTCAGGTTCATAAAGATGCTGTTCAAGCGGGGGTTGAAACAAGGCTTGGATTGTTAAATTTATTCAAAGACCTCCTGGATGGCTAATACAGAGAACCAACTCTCAAATTTTAGTTTGTCTGATTTTAAAGGTTCCCCAACAGATCAGTTATGTAATTTTGAATCATTGCTGAATAAAGCAGAGGATGAAGGATTTGTTAATAAAATACCAATGAATGAATCTGAAACTTATTCAAAGGAGAAGCAACAAGTCAGACTTATAACAATTGCCCATCGCCTTTTTATTTTAGGGTATCTTCCAAAAAAAATTGAAGCAAAGAATCTGGATGGGCAGATGGAGCATTTAAAAACTGCAGTCCTTTCGTTTCAGCAGCATGCTGGTTTAATGGTGGATAAATGGGTTGGACCAAAAACATGGGATGCACTTGATCAACTTGTTAGTTTTGAGTCGGACATCAAGTTGGCAGATTGGTTCGAAGAGGAAGAAATAAAAAAATCTGCTACAATCGCCGTGCACAGGGCAATCTGGGCAAGACTTTTTATTTTAGGATTAATCAAAAAGCCTCCGGGGGCTGATTCACTTCGTCTTCCTTCAAATGCATTTGATCAATTTAAAAAATTATTATCTGCATACTATATCACACCGCTAATTTCGATGGTCGGTCCGAATCGTTCTACGGTTTCTTATCTTTTTAATCAGGACTTTCTTACGGGTATGCTTGCCAGTACTTACCGATTTAGTAAGACAAAGTTTCTGATCCATAAAAGTAGTAATGCAAGCCATAAGATTGTTGAAAATTTTGCCGTACACTGTGCGAAAATTGAGCTGTGGTTGTTAGGCTATGATGTAAAACTAAAAGAAAAGTCGAACTTTATTTTTTCTGAAGACGATTCAATACACACAGCACTATCCGAATTTTATCAATACTTTGTGGGATACAACACGTCTGATGCACGCCAGCAAGCATTATCCATCACCCCGGAGTTATTTAAACGTTTTGCGGATGCTGCAACAATCTCCATTGATTCTGATGATGATGCCAGTGAGGAATTAGCTGAAGAACTAAACAGTGAAGTTAAAATGGAAAAAGCATGGTCATATGTTAAGCATAAAACCTTGCATATCTGGGACGGTATGAAACGCATATGGCGCTGGATTAAAAGTAAAGGAAAATATCTAATCAACTATATTTCTGATAAAATAAAATATTCAGCATATTTCAGGTATACCTCCAAAGCTTTTACAATTATAAAAAAAGGATTATCAAAAATTACAGAGTCCATTACCCATTATGTTCATGGTGGGTTTAGTTATGAAAATGTTTGTTTTGTAATATCAAAGGACATGGATACACATGTCTATTTTTCAATGTCCCTGGATGCAAGGAAATTACAACTTGCTTCAAAACAAATACAGATGCAATCAAAAGCATTTGTGCTTGGCTGTCAAATTGTTTCCTGGATTATTAATATATTAAAAAACGTTGTGAAAGGGATGGTCGGCTGGATGCTGCTGTTGTGGTCTTTGCTAAAAAGCTATAAAAGAATTCATCAGTTGTATCTGGATTTTAAAAATCTTGCTTACGCATAAACGAAATAGCATATATTGAAGCATAAGCAACAGACCCGGTTTTGCTACAGAAGAAAGGACCTGACCGTTTATTACATTGATCAAGGGGAGGACGCCCTGATTTAAAACAGCGTTTGTTATTAATTTAGGTCTTACATAATAGATATAACATCCTGATCAGGAATTAATCGTTCTCCTGTTATGCCTTTCTCAGTGTATGGAATTGTGTTGAGCACATAGCGCATGGCTTCTTTTCTTGCAGAATCCTTGTTATTCCCTTTAATGTTTACCCAGGGAGATAAGGGCGTGCTGGTATGCTTAAACATTTCACATTTGTAATGGGTGTAGTCGTCCCATTTTAATTGTGCTTGCATATCAACTGTACTCAATTTCCATTGTATCAAAGGATTGGTTTTTCTTTCCTCCAATCTTTTTCTTTGTTCAATATTATCAATTGAAAACCAGAATTTGATGATTCGAAGACCATCTTCGATCAACATATTTTCGAGTAAAACAACCTGTTTCAGAAATAATTTATATTCATCTTCAGTGCAGAACCCCATCACCGGTTCAACAACAGCTCTGTTGTACCAACTTCTGTCGAAAAATACGATTTCTCCCGGATTGGGTAATTTTTCGATATAACGTTGAAAGTACCATTGACCTCTTTCGATCTCTGTTGGTTTGTTCAGTGCAACCACCCTGTAATATCTGGGATTTATAAATCGAATAAAGCGCATAATGGCACCCCCTTTACCTGCACTGTCGCGCCCTTCAAAAATGATTAATAAGCGTTGATTGTTTTCTCTGGCCCAGTATTGCATTTTTACCATCTCGGTTTGCAATTTGATGTATTCCGGGTCGTTTTCCAATGAATGTAAAGGCATATTTCTATGTTTTGTAATTCATTTTGGAGACTAGATTTTATGAAAAAGTCACATGGTTATTTTTAGTAGTGACCAAATTTTATTTCGTAGTCTCTATGGTTGAAAATACCAATTAATGAGAAGTGTAATACTTATTGCATTTTTAATTACCGGGATGGTAGTTAATGCACAGAAAAAAGCGTTGCCTGAGGATGTTTCCAAGGCATTAAGTGAAAAATATCCCACTGCGGAAGATGTTAAATTTAAGGTGAAAAAAGACATCTATCGCGTTCGTT
Source organism: Bacteroidales bacterium (assembly GCA_041584055.1). Taxonomy (GTDB): domain Bacteria; phylum Bacteroidota; class Bacteroidia; order Bacteroidales; family UBA5342; genus JBFHER01. The sequence continues at coordinate 29,055 of JBFHER010000008.1, read as the reverse complement.
TCAAAACAGCGAAAATGCCCGTGGTCGCGGTTTACACGAACAAGGGTGAATGGATAAGTTCTGAAACAGACTTAACCAAAAAGGATATGCCGGAAGAAGTTAACAGCGCGATACTGAAGAAGTATCCTAAAGGAACTTATTCCAAGGGGAAATTATTGGAAACGCCCGAAAACGCATTTTACCAAATTTCAGTGGATACACAAAATGCCGTGTATAACCTTGAAATAAATAAAAATGGAAAAATTCTTAAAACAGAAAAAGTTGTACAGCCAAAAGAGGATTCAAATTCTGGCGGTGGTGGAGATATGGGGGGTGGTGAAGAATAGTTGAACACCTTATGGAGGCCGCTAATAAGAATAGATTAGTGGTCTCCTTCTTTTTGTTATCCACATTCAAATTGCCCTATGCTTCTACGTGATTTACCTAGTAATATACCTGCTTGAATCACCTGTTTCAAGGTGAAACAGGGATGCATTAAAATACGCTTTCCAACGCTTACCCGGGAGCCAGCGAGTCAGTAGTTTTACATCATTGGTTTTAAATTATAAAACGAGGTAAAATGAAAACGATCGTACTCTCAAACCTTAGTGATGAGCAGGTCATTCTTGAATATTTAGATGGAAACATCAGTGCTTTGGGTATATTGTATGACAGGTACTATCAAAAGGTATATCATAAATGTTTATCTTTTACTAAAAACACAGACGATGCTTTTGATTTTGCACAAGATATTCTTTTAAAGTCATTTAGTAATGCCAAATATTTTAAAGGAAGATCTAAATTTTCTACATGGTTGTTTTCTATTACCCATAATTACTGTGTGACTCAGATGACAAAATTAAATAAAGTTCGATTTGAAGATATTAACATGAGGTTTGACATCTTTGATGAGAGCATGGATACAAATGAGTTTGAAGAGAGAAAGCAACGGGAAGAGAGAGAGATGCTTTTGAACAATTACATGAACGAGCTTTCAGAGCTTGACAGAAGTATGCTTGAACTGAAATACCACCATAACTATTCAATCAAAGATTTGCAGGACAAATTCAACCTTTCAGCAAGTGCAGTGAAAATGCGTTTATCACGGGCCAGACAAAAAGTTGAACAAATTTACAGCACACATAAGGCGGCATAAGTTAAAATCTTCCTCGTCCCGAAGAATTAATATTCATTACAATGGAAGGCTCTCATTATATTTTGACATCGGCTATAAACTGTCATTGTTGAAAGTACTTTACATTGGCTCGTTTCATCATGTGACCAATTTTGACACATCAGGTCACAATTATAAAACAGGAGAAATGAAAGGGTTGAATATTTTGCTTCCACTAAAACGAGGGTATGATAACCGACATGTTTTTTCATTTGCCATGCAATTTGCAAAACAAACAGGGGCAAAGCTCACTGTGCTTTCGACCTATAATATTCCTTTTAAGTATAAGTTATCGAAAGCGTTGCTTTTTCAAAAAACAGAGCTTGAAAAGGAACGAATTCATTTAAACTTACTTGATCTTATTGGTTATTATCAATGTTTTTACAACCGTTGGGAACCTGAAAATGCGAAAAATGTAAAAAAACTTATTAAAGAGGGGAGCTGGGAACAGGGAATTATCTCAGAGCTAAATTTAAGTTCTGATTTTCTGTTGCTTTTAAACCGGGAATATCTTTTGCATAGCTTTGTAAAAAGCGATCTGATGAAAAAGATAATTCAAAGCAAAGTGAAAATTTTGAGTATCCCCATAAATAAAGATTATTTATTGCACGACACCGTTTTGAGAAATAAAAACATTGACTTTGATCAGAAAATCCGATTCGAACGCATGATTATGACATCTGAAATATATAACATGCCCAAGGACATGGATTTATTCAGGCAAGATATCCTAATGGCAAATTGAAACTGTTCCTTGCTTCCGATTTATGAATCGACCAGCCCATTTCTTATTGCGTATTTTACTAAACCCGCCGTGTTTTTTGCACCAAGTTTTTCCAATAAGTTTCTTCGGTGCGTGTCTACCGTTCTAATACTTATAAAAAGCTTTTCTGCAATTTCCGGATTTGAATTTTCGTGGGCAATGAGTTTAAGTACTTCAATTTCTCGGTCGGTAAGAGGCAGGTTGTCCTTTCTCTTCTTAACTGATGTGGGTTTATGTAAATGTTCAACAAGGATTGAAGAAACTTCCCGGCTAAAGTAACTGTCTCCTTTTGCAACACTCCTGATTGCAGTAACCATTTCATCTTTCCCGGCATTCTTCAGCATGTACCCAGTGGCTCCCGCATCCAACATTCGAATAATATAACTGTGTTCACCATGCATGGAAAGCACAAGTATTTTAACATCTGGAAACAGATCCCTGATTTTTATGGTAGTGTCAATGCCGTTTGTTGCTCCCATGTCAATGTCCATTAATACAACATTTATTCCTCCTTTGCTTAACTTTTCAATGGCTTCATTACCATCGGCAGCTTCACCTACGACCTTTATATCTTTAATTTTTTCAAGCAAAGCCTGTATGCCGTCTCTGAATACTTTGTGATCGTCGGCCACTAAAACCCTAATTATATCCATGATTTATTTAATTAGATTGAATTCATTTGTATTTGTTTTAAGATGGTAAGGCAATTTCTACTGTTGCGGTGACCCCAATATCGGGGACAGAATCAATTGTAAATATACCTCCCATTGCAATTACACGGGTCTCAATATTTCTCAATCCAATACCAAAATCTTTTCTTTCTTTCTGCGCAAAACCTTGTCCATTGTCTTCCACCATTAGGATTAGGCTGTCTGTGTGCTTCAACAGTTGTAAGGTAATCTTTTCGGCTTTCGAATATTTGATGGCATTGTGGATAAGCTCCTGTGCAATTCTGTAAAGATTGAGTTCAATGTTTTTTGCATATCGCTCCCCATCAACATTGTGTGTAAAAACAATTTTTGTTGTTTGATTGGCTAAACTATTGCTTATGCTACCCAAGGCCTCAACCAAACCAAAGTCTTCAACTATCCTTGGCATTAAATCATGGGAAAGACTGCGCATATCGTTGGCAACATTATCAATTAAATTGTAAATCGTTTCTAATTTAGTCAGCGTGTTTTTATCTATTGTGTCCAGATCACTTTGTACTGCCTGAACGTGCATCTTAACAGCCGATAACATAGGCCCTAATCCGTCATGTATTTCCTTAGCAATACGTTTTCGTTCATCTTCCTGCCCTTTAATCAGCGCCTTAAGCATGGCTTTCTCCGATTCCTTTTTCTCCGTAACATCAGTAATGGTTATTATCATTCCATTAAGGATTGAATTTCCTGTAATCATCATTTGCTTGCCCCGGTATTCTAGATTGCGAATATTAAATGATTTTCGGCCATTGTTTAGGCAATCCTTTACCAGGTCAGTAAGAATGTTTTTATCCTTAATACATTCAAGTATGTGCATGTTTTCCATTTCATTTAAGGAAAAAGGGATACATAGATTAACGCGTGCCATTTCATTTACAATTGTAATGCGCCCGTTTCTATTGAAAGCGATTATTCCGAGTGAAATATTTTTAATAATTGAAAGCAAAATGTCATTGGATTCAGCAGTACTTGTTGTGGTTTTTTTCATTCGAACGAATTTCGTTAATAAATTATTTAAACCTGAAATGCTTTTTTATTAAAAGTAAAAGTACAATTATTAAAGGTACGTAGAAAAAAAAGTGCGTTTTCAAAGTAATAAAATGTGCTTATTATGTGACCAAAGCCGTGTTGCTTTGTCATAATATAAACAGCAGAAAATAGTTTGCTTTCGAATGTAGTTCGATCTCACATAAAACACTCAAATTCCGTTGAAGTCAAGGGAAAATCAGACGTTGTTTTTCTTAAACAACCAGGCGATTAGAGTAATTTCAAAATGTAATTTATTGCACGATTATCAAGTTTTTGGATAATACGAATTGTTCTAGTTCAATTTCTAGTTATCTTTAGTAAGAATACAAAACAATTAAAAATGAGAATTTTTATAATTTCAATTGTGCTTGTTGTCGCTTCTTGTAACTCCGTTCTGGCACAAAAGGTGGATAATAAGATGATTGAAGAAATGATTGAGACGTTCAAAAAGGATCCCAAAGGACCCTATCAGCAAATTATGTGGTTTTGTCCAGATGGTTCAAAAGTGCTTCCGAAATTGCGCTGTCCAGAACCTGGAGGTGTACAACGTGCCACTTACAAGCCATGGGTAATTGAGCTTGCTAAAAAGAACGGCATTTACCTTGGACAGATTCTTTCAGCGACTGACACGCTTGATTTTTGGGATGAGAAAAATCAACATTCCAGATTAAAACAATATCAACTTGAAAATTATTTGGAAAGTATTGATGATGGCTGGATTTTGCAAAAAGCAAAGTTTTATCGTGGCGCTTTTCAGGATGAAGATGAAAATGCTTGGGGTGAAGGTTTTCTGAAATGGGTCGTGAGCAGTAAAAAAATAGAGCAAAGTAATTTCTTTTTTTTACGACAAGTATTTAAAGATACTCCACATAAAGCAGACAATAGCAATATAAAAAAAGTGAGGTCGCTTTCATTGGAAATTGCGGAAGGTAATCCTTCGTTTATGAATATTCGGATTAAAATACATGGACAGCCTGAAGCTTCTGATATTATTGCAGTAGAGGATTTTAGGCGGAAAAATGAACCCCATCTTAGTGATCAAAATAAAGCAAAGATCGACCAATTAATTGCAGAGATGCACATCATGTTTCAGCCTATAAAATGGCAATCTTTAGAGCCTTACATAAAAGTGGTAGGTGCACAAACGGTGTCTGGTAGAATGGTTAAAAAATACCTGGAAGAATTAAACTTGGCTACAAGCTCTGGTCAGAAAATAGAAATTGGTTCCTCCTTGCTTCTTGAAATCCGTAACAGGATTCCGTCTGAATCAAATAAAGTAAAAATGGCTTTATTCGATTTGTCGAATAAGGTGGAGGAGCTCATTTTTAAAGAAGTTGCCAATTGGGAAGTCATAAGCTTACACGAAATACTAAAGAAAAATTATGTGCTTTCTAAAGCGGCGGCAGGTGCCGGATACATTGAATTATGGGAGTGGGAAAAAATAGACGATGATCTAAATCCCGAAAAAAACAGCGATGCGACCATCAATCAGTTAAATGAATGGATGACAATTGCGCGAAGAGTTGTAGAATGGAGTACCGGGACAATCCGGGCTAATTATGGAAATGAAATTAAACTTTTTGAAGGCTTTGAACCCATGGTTTCAGGTTTTACCGATGACTTAATTCGTTCATCTGTATTGCTTCATTTAGGCAAGAGCGTAGGAGACTTAGGTGGTTTTATCGGGAAACAATCGGGTTTAACGAATAACGTGTTTTCGATCGAAAATCAGAGTCATTTCAGGGGGCTGAATTCCGGATTTGCAAAAGGAGTCCTGGTTGTCGCTGATTCGTCTGAGGAACTTGAGGTATCTGCAGACAAAATTTACGTTTTTCAGCATCCACCGGCCGATTTAAAACCTGTTGCTGGTATTGCAACGGTTTCGGAAGGGAATCTAGTGTCGCATGTTCAACTGCTTGCCAGGAACCTTGGAATACCAAATGTCGTTCTTTCTCAACAAAATCTGGTGTCGCTTAAACCATATGAGGGAAAAGAAATATTTTTTGCTGTTTCTGAAAAAGGGACTGTCTTGATGAAATTGGCAGAAAATATGTTGCCAGAAGAAAAAGCACTGTTTGAGACAAAGAAAAGGGGTGAGCAAAAAATCCGGGTTGAAGTAGATAAAATGAATCTAAACCAGAAAACAGTGCTTAATCTTCGTTCGGTAAATGCGAAGAGTTCAGGTATAATTTGTGGTCCTAAGGCAGCAAATCTTGGACAGTTAAAGTTCATGTTTCCCGAAAATGTTGTTGAAGGCCTTGTGATTCCTTTTGGAATATTCAAACAACACATGGCGCAAAAAATGCCCGAATACAATCAAACGTACTGGGAATTTTTAAATGCAACATTTCAGCAAGCTGCCAAAATGGAAAAGGAAAAACAGGATAAAACATCCATTGATAATTTTGTATTGGGTAAACTGAAAATTCTAAGGAGTACGATTCTGAATATGGAACTTTTGCCCGAATTTGAAGCTGATTTCCAAAAACAGTTTGAGCAGGTGTTCGGAAAAGAGATGGGCAAATTGCCTGTTTTCTTAAGAAGCGATACGAACATGGAAGACCTGAAAGATTTTACTGGTGCTGGCTTGAATTTAACTTTGTTTAATGTGGCGGACAAAGAAAAAATTATGGACGGGATTAAACAGGTTTGGGCATCCCCCTATTCGGAACGCAGCTTTAGATGGCGACAAAGTTATTTACTTAATCCGGAAAATGTTTTTCCATCAATTTTGGTCATCCCAACAGTGAATGTAGATTGTTCTGGTGTGCTGATAACAAAGGGGCTTGGCTCCGGAACAATTGATGATTTAACCATTGCTTTTAGCAGGGGTGCTGGAGGAGCCGTTGACGGGCAGTCGGCCGAATCGTATCTTTTAAAAGCCAGTGGGGAAGATGTGCTGCTTGCTCCATCGCGCGAACTGTATTTTAATGAACTGCCAATAAATGGTGGCGTTGGTAAACTTTCAACGACTTTTGAAGCGCCAATTTTAAATAACCAGAATTTAGCTCAGATAAGAATGTTCAGCGAAAAACTGAAGCAAAAAATGAAAGAAACCAATGGTATGGAAGGGCCATTTGATGTAGAATGTGGATTTCTTGAAAACAAACTTTTTTTGTTTCAGGTACGACCTTTTGTCGAAAATAAAAGTGCAGCAGGAGCAGATTATCTTGAATCTATTACCCCCAAGATCAATGATTTGAAAAGGATTTCACTTTCGGAAAAATTATAAATGATGAAGACGCGACTATCTCAGGACTTCAAAAATGAAGCAATTTCAACCACTCGTAAATTTATGTATGTCTGCTTAATCTTTCTTTTTATGTCGGAAGGTCTTGCAGCTTACCCGATCGATGGGTATTATTTAACCGGCATAAGAAGACTGGTTCGCCTGCAATTGGTTTTGACCGGAGAAATTAAAGATGTTAAACCAATCGAAGGGGCACGTAAGTCGCTGGATGATATTCATTTACAATTGCTTAATTCAAGGGGGGATAGTTTGGAAATCTTGCCTGTTCCAGATGCTGTTTTACAGAAAAAACTGGCGGGTTTGTTTCCGAATTTAGACGAAAGTTATTCGGTTAGCATTTTGGACATTACCCCCGGTAGAAAAGTTCGCTATGCGTGCAAAAATGAATCTCGGGGATTTCAACCAGGTAGTGTTGGAAAGCTAGCTGTATTAGCTGGTCTATTTAATGAACTTCAAAGGATTTATCCTGATTCGTTTGAAAAGCGGCAGGAACTGTTGAAAACCAAATTTGTTGTTGCCGGGCATTGGGCAATTTCCGACGAGCATACCGTGCCGTTTTTCAATCCTGAAACCAAAGTTTTAGTAAAACGAACTGTAAAAGAAACTGATGTATTTTCTTTGTACGAATGGACTGATCATATGCTTTCGGTTAGCAATAATGGTGCGGCAAGTGTTCTTTGGCGTGAAGTTTTACTGATGAGGCAGTTTGGAAGTGCATATCCAGATCTAAGCGAAGATCAGGCAAAAATGTTTTTTAAAAGTACATCTAAAACAGACTTGCAAAAACTGGCAGTTGCAGTGGTTAATGAGCCTCTTCAGGATTTGGGCATAACGAAGGAGGAGTGGAGGCTGGGAAGTATGTTTACATATGGTGCCAAATCCTTTATCCCCGGTTCGGGAGGAAGTATTGGAACTCCGATGGGATTAATGAAGTTTTTAATGGCTCTTGAACGTGGGAAGATTGTGGATGTACAATCCAGCCTCGAAATGAAAAGATTATTATATATGACAGACCGAAGGATTCGTTACGGAACCTCGCCCAGGCTTGTTGATGCTGCCTTGTATTTTAAATCTGGCAGCTTGTATAAATGCAAGCCTGAAGAAGGTTTCGAATGTAAAAAATATGCAGGGAATGTCGAAAATTTTATGAATTCTGTTGCCATCGTTGAACACAAAGACGGAACCGTTTATTTAGTTGTCTTAATGTCAAATGTATTGCGTAAAAACTCAAATATAGACCACCAGACCCTGGCAACAAGAATTGATGATATCGTCCGAAAATAGAAACTACATCGCTTGTATTGAATGAAAGGCTTTTTCGGCAAAATCCCTGACTTTTTGATTGGGATTGTTCCTGTAGGTGTTTACTAGTGGTAAATATTCATGCTGTTTTAATTTAGAAATAAGGTGTAAAACAGCCAGTTTAATTTTTAAATCGTTGCTTTGAAGTAACAAGGAATAACATTCTTTCTCATCCGGAATATGGACGTTAATATTTTTCAAGGCATTTTCCGAAAGCGTGTCTAGCAAGGTCGTTTCCAGTATTGGAATCAATACACGTTTTAACTTTGTATCGAGTAGGTTATCCAAAAACTCAATGCAGCTAATTCGAATGTCGGGTTTATTACTTTGAAAACCTTTGTATGCTGAATCAATATCATCGCTAGGATATTTTAACCCAAGCAAACGAAAAACGCGTTCCAGGCTACCGTCTAATCGTCTTTCCAATAAATTAATTAAACTCTTACGGGCATCCGACAAATCAATTTCATCATTGTCGGCTAGTTTTTCTAATTTATTCTGAAGATAGAGAATTGATAATGTATCCTGTAAAATTCTTGACTCGTCGAGAATATTACGAATCACCAGCCTTTTATCGAATTGCAAAAAGTGGTACTTGTTTTTCATCAGAGACAACGACGAAAGTGCTTTGTTACGAATCTGAATATTTTCTGAATCCAGCAAATTAAATAAAAAGTTGACTGCAAGTTGTGATCCTATTTTTTCTACAATAAGCGGGATCTTTTGATGAATTTCTGTTTTTGAATTATCAATTAATACTGCCTGTAAAAATGAAAGTATTTCTACACCATATTGAGCCAAAGCAATTGACGCATTCTCTGAATATTTTATATCCGGGAGGAAGGAGATTAATTTATCAATAAACTCCGGAGCCATCGACAGACCAGCAGATTTTATGGCTGCATTTACAATTTCCGAATTTGTATTGTTTAATCCGTCTTCGATAAAAGTGAAAAAGCCAGGCATATTTCCTTTCCCAATGGTTTCGAGTATTATTCTTGTATTGAAAGTTCTGACTTCAATATCTTGTTCCATTTCGAGGGCCAGTATTTTTTCTTTTACAATCTTCCGTAATTCGTATTGGGCTTTAAGTTCGGGATTGTCACGCAATTCCCCTGCAAGACTCAAGAGTGCTGCACCACTTACTTTCGGGTCACTATCCGATAAGAATTTTCGCATTAAATCAATTCGATTTTCCGGATGGTGCGCCATCAAATATTCAAAAGCACTTATTTTTACATCCTGAACAGGATCTGAGGTCATTTGGTAAATTTTATCTATAATGGTTTTATGCGGGTGATAATATAGATAACGCAGTGCTTCAGCTCTAACATTTCCACTGCTGTGTTGTAATAATTGAACAATGGGTGCAAACAATATTTCTCTCGGCTTTTCTTTTGATTTCCGAAGTATCCATACAATTTGATTTTCATCTCCATTTTTCAGTACATTAATTAAGCCTTTTAAAACTGAATCATTTGAAATGTCTAATCTCCTGGTTGTCTTTTTCTGGCTTTTTTGTTTTAGTTTCAAATGAAAAGACTTGATGTATTCTTTTCGGATTTTTATTGCAAAAAAGAACCAAACACCAAGCGTCAAAATAATAATTAAACTTATAAATTGACTTGACAGATGAAATGCATTTACAACAAGAATAAGTATAATTCCTCCAATACCTGTGGCCACACTATCAACAAAAACATCGATAAACATTTTTGTCTTGTTTTTGATGTCAAGTGGAATCGGTAAGGCAAGTAGTTCCACAGCCGATTTATTAATCGATTGCTTTAGACTGCCATCGGCCATTTTAATCACAATTGCTGCAAGAAGTGTAGGGGCAAAAAGGATGAGCAATGCTCCAATAAATATACCTGTTGGGAGAAAGAACAATGATGTTCCAACGCCAAAGACGCCAACCACGCGACGGGTTAGAAATAGTTGAATAAGCAATGATAATAAATTGAAATTTGAGAACCAGAATCCAAAAAATGCGGTTAATTCGTCAGGGTCACTTATCTGGAAAGATGCAATGGCATTAAACTGATAATCCACAAGTTTTGCAACGATAACACTGATGCCAACAATGCCGGCAAGGTAAGTGAGGTGTTTTGATTTTCGGACAAGCTGAAAAGGACTTTCAACAATTTCCTGAAGTTTGTTTTTATTTTTGACAGGATTGTTTTTGCCACTTAGATTCTCACGCCATACCTTACGTGTTATTGGAATGGTCATTAACAAAAGAAATGCACTTACAAAAAGTAAGTTTTCGCTGCCAATTGCAGGAGCCAGCAAAGAGGTTAGATATCCCCCAAAGATGCCCCCGGCAATTGCCCCGGCACCGATAAAACCGAAAAGCCGTTTTGCTTCACGAGGATTAAAAACAAGGTTTGCTAAAATCCAAAATTGAGATGCCGATAGAACGGCAAACAACGCCACACATATATACAAAAGGTAGATTACCCAGTCCTCAAGCACATTTAATGAAAGTAATATCCCAAAAACAATAAGGGTAATTACAGATGTGGAAATTGTACGTTGAATGATTGTATAGAACGAGAGTTTAAGCAATTTTTGCGAGTACAGAAAAGATAAACCCATCGCGAAAAACGCTACAAATACAAAAGCTAGTGGCAAACTCTTTACGCCAAACTGTGCTAAAAAGAGTCCGTTTACTGTAGGTTTTATAATTAAAAGTGTCGAAATAATCAGGAATATGTTGAGTTGCATCAAGAGAGCACGTTTGTATTCGCCCTCTCGCAAATCGAAAAATTTTGTGAGTAGGTATTTTAAAGCATTCCCAATTGTTTCATTGTTCCAGGTGAATTGGTTGTTTTCCATTTGCTTTTTCCTGCCGATTACCGATCTCTAAAGATAGAGATTAGTTGAGTCGTTTTAAAATATTGTCAGTTTTTAAAGCAAGGTTACGAAGTATTTTTTCCCCATCTGGATCTTCCGTCAGGGCTACCAGGATATATTTTCTTTCTGGTCCCCAAACTAAAATTGAATCGGCATGATAGTTCTGCCAACTTCCCGATTTACGAAATAACTTAGCTTTGGGTGCTACTTTTTCGATCGAATTTACAAATTTGTGGTGTATCTCCGGATCTTCCATATAAGAAAGCATCTGCGAAGATTTTTCGAAATTTACCAGCTGACCATTTATAAGTAAATAATAAAATCGGCACACCTGAGTTACTGTTGCTGCATGGCTAATTCCTTTTATTGGTTCTGGGTAGCGGCGACCGGTTTTTGCATACCTTTTTCCTACCCATAGCCCACCACCGTGCTCTTCATCATATAACAAATAGTCCGGATTGGTTAGTACCTTTTCAATTTTCTCGAAACCCAGCAGGTCCATTATTCGGGTTGAAGCTGCATTGTTCGATCGGGCAATCATTGATCGCATGTCGGCTTGCAATTCTTCAGAGTCTTCTAACTCTCCCTTTTCTATCGCATCCATGGCAGCTAGGAGAATGGCAATTTTTGGCAAGCTGGCGGCATACATGATGTCGCTGCCATTTATGCGTGCAAATTTTATATTGCTGGTATCGTTTAACAAAACCCAACCAACCGCCAACTTTTTTTGCTGTACCAGGCGTTTCCACTTTGGTTCTGAGTTTATCATATTTTGAAGTTCCAATTGAAGTTCGCTATTAGCCAGCGTCCAAATCGGTTTTACCTGCTCGCGTTTTAAATTAAAAGGAATGCTAATCTCCGAATTTTCCTCGGGAGTTTTGATTAGTTTTTGCGCCCTGGATTCACATCCAAGCAAGACAAAAACTGAAAAATATAAAATAAATTTTGTCATTTTTTATGAGTTCTAAAAATTGAGTGAATTTGATAAATGCATGAGGTCAATAATCTCATTTTATTTTCATTAATAAATTATTGTTTTGTGCTTATTAACGGATTATTTTCCTTGTCTATAGGAAACCATCCAGATAATATCCGCTGAATTACGTAATCATTTTGTATTCCCAAAATCTGTATGTTTAAAGTCGTAACCTAATTTGCCTTGTCGCTATGTTTATCCTACCTTCCTAATACATTGTTTAAATTTAATATGTTCGATACGCTACACGATTTGCCAAATCTAAATTCAAAAATTAAAGTCTCTCCTATATTTGGTTGGCCAACTTTACTAAGAAAAGAAATCCCAAACAAATTAATTTTATTATTGAGACGAATATATTCTTAAAAGGTCACTTGTCATTGCGAATATTTATGCGGATCAACTTAAATACGCCTTGATGTGACCTATTAAGACTTACGTGTCAAAATAATAAATGTTTTTTTGTGATGTAAGTTGGGTTTTATTCCTCTACAATTATAATTATTTTTAACAGACAGAAATGAATACAAGTAAGGGCTTCGGGACGGCTCCCGTATTTTTCACCGCGATTTCAACCATACTTGGTGCAATCTTATTTTTGCGCTTTGGTTATGCAGTCGGAACAATAGGCTTCTGGGGTGTTATCGGTATTATTTTACTCGGTCATTTGGTGACGATTCCAACGGCGCTGGCAATTTCGGAAATTGCAACAAACAAACGCGTTGAGGGAGGAGGTGAGTACTTTATAATTTCCCGCTCGTTTGGACTAAATATTGGGGCGACCATCGGCATTGCTTTATATATGTCACAGGCAATCAGTGTTGCTTTCTATATAATTGCATTTACAGAAGCATTTGGATTCTTTTTTGATTATATGAAAGAAAATCTTGGCCTGGAATTTCCGCGGCAGATTATCAGTATTCCTGCAATGATCGTGCTTGCGCTTTTAATTGTAAAGCAGGGTGCAAATCTTGGGGTCAAAGCATTGTATTTCGTAATTGGTATCTTGTTTGTTTCTCTGGTCCTGTTCTTTATGGGTACACCAGAACATGCACTCACATCTGAATTTTCATTGTTTTCGGCCGAATTCAGAAACATGGACAGTTTCTTTGTTGTGTTTGCAATTGTATTTCCCGCTTTTACAGGGATGACTGCTGGAGTCGGTTTGTCCGGAGATTTAAAAAATCCCTCAAAATCTATCCCTCTGGGAACAACAACTGCAACCATTGCTGGCATGATTATTTACATGTTTGTTGTTTACAAATTGGCCTTATCTGCCAGTGTGGAAGACTTGACCAACAATCAATTGATAATGGCTAAAATCGCCATCGGAGGTGCTTTTGTTATCCCGTTGGGGCTGGCTGCATCAACCATTTCATCAGCGCTTGGCTCCATTATGGTTGCACCACGAACATTGCAGGCACTTGCTGTTGATCAGTCTTTTCCTTCTCCCAAACTGAATAAATGGTTGGCAAAAGGGCGTGATAAAGACAACGAGCCCATCAATGCTTCTCTTGTAACTTCATGCATTGCCCTGGTCTTTGTTGCGATGGGAAATGTAAATGCTGTTGCAGAAATCATTTCTATGTTCTTTATGGTTACCTATGGTTCCTTATGCTTAATTTCGTTTTTAAACCATTTTGGTTCTTCTCCTTCCTATCGTCCCTATTTTAAATCCAGATGGTACATTTCGTTGTTAGGTTTTGTGGTATCGGTATGGGTTATGTTTAAAATAAATACCACCTATGCCGTGGCCTCCGTCTTTTTAATGTCATTTATGTATTTGTCGATAAATTATTACCATAAGAACAGGAAAGGCCTCGAAGCTATTTTTGCAAATACAATTTTCCAGTTGAACCGAAACCTACAGGTCTATTTGCAAAAAACAAATAATAAAAAGTCAACCGGAGAGTGGAGGCCCAGCGCCATATGTTTTTCAGATGACACATTTAAGCGCAACACGGCTTTTAAGTTTCTAAACTGGATTTCATACAAATATGGTTTTGGCACTTACATCCATATGATTGAAGGATATTATTCGAAAAAGACCTTTGAGCAATCACAGATTGAATTAAAGAAGCTCATAGAAAAGTTTGAAAAGGTCGAAAACCATGTTTATGTGGATACCCTTATATCACCATCATATACCTCGGCAGTAGCACAAACAATCCAGGTTCCGGGTATTGCCGGAATGGATAACAACATGGTGATTTTTGAGTACGATAAAGAAGATCCGAAAAACCTGAAAGACATTGTTGAGAATTTTGCGCTGGTTGCATCCGGAAATTTTGATGTTTGCATTGCAAGTTCATCGAGGAAACAAATTGAATACAAAGATGGGATACATGTATGGATAAGGAGCACGGATACGGAAAATGCAAACCTGATGATTATGCTTAGTTTTATTATTTTGGGACATCCGGATTGGCATCGGGCAAATATTCATATTTTTGAAACATGCAGGCCAGACAAAGTGGAAGAGACGCAAAAACGCATGGAGGAACTTGTTGTAAAGGGTAGACTTCCTATAACAACACGAAATATTGAAATTATACCTGAAAAGGAAGGCGTAAATATAAAGACATTAATCAACGAAAAATCAGCCGGCGCTGGGCTTACCATTTTGGGTTTTAGAGAAGAACGTTTAAAACATGATGGTGAAAAGGCTTTTATGGGTTATGATGGTCTTGGCACTGTGTTGTTTGTTAATTCACATAATCAAAAGGAAATTGATTAGTGCATGGAAGGTGTTCTATGTCTTAAGAAAAAGTTTTGAACTTCAAAAGTATGGTGTTACTCGTAACGGATTAAAAATGTTTGATCTACAAAATAAAACTTCTATTTTTTTATGATCAGGTAAATTAAATATCCCACAAATACCAGAAATAAAACAATTGCTTCCCAACGATCCAGCTTTTTTCTGACCCCTGTAAACATGGCAACCAATAAAAATATAGTTGCGAGTAATAGTAGCGCAACATCAAAGTTGAAAGAAGAACTGTAGTTAACGGGAGAAATAATTGAACTTACACCCAGGATTAAAAATATATTAAAGATGTTAGAGCCGATTACATTTCCAATGGCAAGGTCGGCTTTCTTTTTTAATGCGGCCACCAGCGAAGTTACCAATTCAGGCAGGGATGTGCCTATGGAAACAATTGTTAAGCCAATAAGTTTTTCACTTACCGACAGCGCCCTGGCAATCTCAACCGCGTTGTTTACAACAAAACGGCCTCCAACAATCAATCCGCTTAATCCAAGTACAATGTAAATGATGGATTTTTTAAGACTCAATTCTTTGGTCTGGGATGATTCTGCATTTTGCTCCTTTTTCATACTGAAAAAGATGTACCCCAAAAATAAAAAAAAGAAAATAAGCATTATAATTCCGTCGAAATGACTTAATACATTGCTGCCTGCATTAAAAAGAAAAACATCGTTTGCTAACAGTATTAAAACAACAACCGCTAGAAGTGAATATGGGATCTCTTTCCAAACCGTATTCTTTTGAACATTAATTGGAAAGATGATGCCAGTTAAGCCCAGAATTAA
Source organism: Bacteroidales bacterium (assembly GCA_041584055.1). Classification (GTDB taxonomy): domain Bacteria; phylum Bacteroidota; class Bacteroidia; order Bacteroidales; family UBA5342; genus JBFHER01. The sequence goes on along the minus strand of JBFHER010000008.1, from coordinate 13,470 downwards.
CAGGAGATTAAAAATATTACTTCCAATAATATTTCCCAGAACAACATCATCATAATCATTTATCGAAGCAATGGTATTGACAACGAGTTCGGGAGTGGACGTTCCAAATGCCACAATTGTTAAGCCGATTGCCAATTCCGAAACATTGAACCTTTTGGCTAGAGAAGAAGATCCACTCACTAAGAAATCAGCTCCCTTAATGAGGATGATAAAACCAAGGACCAGAATAAGAATAGAATATACCATTGAATAAAATGTGAATGTGTGGATGAAATGGCAGTTTTGTTTTGAAAATGTAAGGTTGTTTTACAGACAAAACGAACGGCCAGGATATTTTAAATGTCCAGTGTACTGACAGTGAGCGCATTGGGTTTTTGAAAAACGTAGATTTCTGTACATGTTGCTTGTCAGGTGCATAGATGAATAAAAAGCTTAGGATACAGTTCTATTCTTTTCTTATCAACATTTAAATTGTCCTGATTATTCACAGACAAACCTGAGATTCCAATGAGTTTTTGAATCGCAGCACGAAGGAATAAAAGGTTCAGTCTAAAATATTTCATCTTCATTGAATTAAATCGTTTTAGTTGAGACTATTATATCACTCAAGGTCACATGATAAAAATATTAAAAATTGTTGTCAGATAAAGTGACTAAACCAATACTTTAAGTCTTAAAACAAAAAACAATTAAAACCACATATTAGTGACGACAAATATAGCATAATTAGAGAAGATGAGAATTGAAACAAACATACTTAACGGTGCTGTTAGTACGGATGTTGGAGTTTCTAAGGAAGCTTTGCAGTTAAGCAAACAGGTACAGGATGCATCTCTTTCATTAATTGACAGGGTTGAATCCTATGAAGACATTATCAACCTTGAGGTTGGTGATACTGCTTTTACAAGAGGGCGTAACATCGAAAGGGAAACCGGTATCAGGCAAATTTACCTGAAATTTGAAGGGGGTAATCCAACAGGCACCCAGAAGGATCGAATTGCTTTTAACCAGTGCCGTGATGCATTAAGAAGAAACTTTGATACCATTGCACTTGCAACATGTGGAAATTATGGTGCCTCGATGAGCCTTGCCGCCAATCTGGCAGGGATCAGATGCATTATATATATCCCGGAGGAATACCATACAGCAAGGATTAGCGAAATGGAAAAACAGGGTGCAATCGTAAAACGGACAAAGGGGACCTATGAAAATGCGGTAGAAATATCCATTAAGGAAGCAGAACAAAATGATTGGTATGATGCCAACCCAGGAGGCAGAAACACCTTGTTGCAAATTGCGTCTTATTCAGAAATTGCGTACGAGATATACGATGTGCTAAGAGATGCACCAAAGATGGTGGCAATCCCTGTTTCAAACGGCACACTGTTGGCAGGCGTCTTTCGTGGGTTTGTAAACCTTCATAAAAGGGGGAAAACGTCAAGAATCCCCAAGATTATTGCAGCTTCATCTTCACACAAAAACCCGATAATCTACTCATTTAAAAAGAATTTAGAGAGCTGTGTTGATCTGGTGCCTTCGAAAATTAGAGAAACCAAAATCAACGAGCCATTGATTAACTGGCATAGCTTTGATGGTGAAGAAGCACTGTATGCCCTTCATGAGTCAGGTGGAAGTGCATTTAATATTAGCGATGAGAAAATGTTCCGGATAACAAAAATGTTAAAGGAAAAAGAAGGTTTGCATGTATTGCCGGCCTCAACTGCGGGGCTCATGGCTTTGCTCGAACTCAACAAGGAACAAGCATTGGAATCTGACAGATATGTTGCAATACTAACAGGAAAAAAATAATAAAATGAATACTTCAATTGATGGTGCCGCAATTGTTTATTGCGAGAATGCTTTTAATACACCTAACGGAAAAACGGCTCACGGCCTTGTGCGTTTTACCGAAAGGTATAAAATCGTGGCTGTGATTGATTCGAGATGGAAAGGTCAGGATGCAGGTAGCATCATTGACGGCATTCCAAACCATATTCCGGTGGTGGACAGCTTGTCTGAAGCACTGGCTTTGTCAGCAGAACAGAGAGAGATGCCCAAGACCTTTATTGTAGGTTTGGCCCCTGATGGAGGGCGTTTGCCACAATCTGCAATGAAAACAATCAAAGAAGCCCTGAGAAACAAGATGAATGTGGTAAGCGGATTGCACGACTTTTTATCCGAAAATGCTGAATTAGTTGGCATTGCCAGACAAAATAACTGTACATTATTAGATATAAGAAAGCCCCTTGAACGGAACAAACTACATTTTTTTAGTGGGAAAATTGAACAGGTCAAATGTAAAAAAATAGCCATTCTGGGTACAGATTCTGCCGTGGGCAAAAGAACAACGGCCTGGCTCATTGTGCATGGCTTGCAAAAAGAAGGCTTTAAAACAGAGCTGATTGGTACCGGCCAAACTGCCTGGCTACAAGGAGCGAAGTATTCCATTGTGCTGGATTCTCTGGTGAATGATTTTGTGTCCGGAGAAATAGAAAATGCAGTGTTCGAAGCCTGGCGAAATGAAAAACCAGATGTGCTTGTATTGGAAGGGCAGGGAAGCTTAATGAATCCGGCCTATCCCGGCGGTTTCGAACTTTTAGCTGCCGGAAGACCAGACTTTGTTGTGTTGCAACATGCACCCAAAAGACTCGAATACGATGGTTTTCCCGGATACGCAATTCAGCCTGTGGATCACCAGATACGTGCAATAGAGACCATCTCAGGCATTAAAGTTAAAGCAATTACCATCAATCATGAAGGCATGGATAAAAATGAAATAAAATTGGAATGTGAAAAACTACATGCGGAAACGGGCTTGCCAACATTTGATGTTCTTGAATATGGTGCTGCCGAACTTATTGATATTCTAAAAAACGAACTTAAGTAATGAATACGCCCGATATACGCTCACTGATTTGTTTTGAAAAGCTTAAAGTAGGACCTGCAATTGTAGAGCCTGCAAGAGTGAAGGCGAAATATACCATCGTTCTTAAAAATAAGGAACAAATCGAAAATGAACTCATTTATTCCTATCAGGAGGACGTTTTCGACAAGTCATCACAAATGGTAAACATGGCCTCTATGATATTAAGTCAGGTGGCTATTAATTATGGACTTTTTTGTGAAGAAATAGTGTTCGACGGGCTCTATGATGATACGGATAAACGTTTTATTCTTGATATGCTTGAAAACACATCGAGAGAAATTCTTGTGAATAAGATCCTGATGCCCAATGCTTTTTTGAAAGCTCCATACAATCAGATAAAGGCAGAGAAATTAAAACGTTATACAGCAGCATCTGTTAAATTTATAAACACCGGTTTTGAAGCAAAAAGTGTAAAATGGGAACATGTTAAAACTGACAAAAATAAATACATTGTTCTGAGTAGTGGCGGAAAAGATAGCTTGTTAAGCTACGGTTTGCTCAAAGAACTTAAAAAAGATGTGTATCCTGTTTTTATTAATGAATCAGGAAGACACTGGTTTACTGCAATTAATTCCTATCAGTATTTGGCAGAAAATGAGCAAAATACTTCGAAAGTGTGGTGTAATAGCGATCGGATCTTTAATTGGATTCTGAAACACATGCCCTTCATCCGTGAAGATTTTGCTCAGGTGCGAGCGGATATGTATCCGGTAAGACTTTGGACTGTGGCTGTTTTCCTTTTTGGTGTTTTGCCTGTTGCTCACAAAGCCAAAGCAGCAAATGTGATCATTGGAGATGAATATGATACGACGATAAAATCCGTATACAATGGCATTACACACTATCAGGGATTGTACGATCAAAGCAAATATTTTGACAATGCACTGAGTCGGTATTACACAAAAAAAGGGTGGAACACTGCCCAGTTTTCTCTGTTGCGCAGTTTATCAGAGATGCTTATTCTTAAGATTTTGATAAAAAGGTATCCCCATCTGCAGCAGCATCAGATATCCTGCCATGCTGCCCATAAAAACGATGAACGCATTTACCCATGTGGCAAATGTGAAAAATGCCGCAGAATTGTAGCGATGTTACTAACATTGGACGAACGGCCTCAAGCCTGTGGATACAATGAGCAACAAATTGCCAATGCCCTTGATGCACTTCAACAAAAGGGTGTGAAACAAATCGGCAGCGATGCGTCCCATTTATTTTATCTTCTTAAGGAAAAACAACTGCTTGATAGAAAATCCTACAATGCGAAACTTGCACAGGCGCATCCGGAAATTATGAAATTAAGATTTGATAAGGAAAGAAGCAGCCCGGAACAAATACCTTTTGACATAAGGCATGGCCTTTATTCAATTTATCTTGAATATGCCGATGGAGCCGTACAAAGGCAAAACAAACGTTGGATCGATTTTGATTTATTTGGGAGTGATCTTATCAACATGTCCTATCCTTTCGAGGTGACCAATTGTAGTCAGGAAAATGGCTTTAAAAACAAGGACTATCGCTGGGAATTAAATACCTGGCAAGAAATTGAGGAAAAGCTGAAGAGCCTGGATACCGCTATTTTACCTTGCGGATCAATTGAGCAACATGGCCCTCATATGCCGGTGGATATTGATTATTTTGACAGCGTTTATCTGGCCGATAAAATAGCAGAAGCATGCGGGAGCCCAAAACCATTTGTTCTGCCGGCTCTTCCATACGGCGTTGCGTATCACCACGAAGATTTTAAAGGGACAATTAGCATTTCCAATACAACGTTGTCTTCGTTGGTTTACGATTTAGGCATGAGCCTGGCCAGGAATGGAATAAAAAAACTGATTATTCTGAATGGGCATGGCGATAATTCACCAACCCTGCTTTATGCCGCACAAATGATAAACCGGGATTCCGGGATCTTTGTGTGTGTAGAAACTGGTGAAACAAGTGATTCAGATATTGATGAACTTACAGAAACCCCCAACGATATTCACGCGGGTGAAATCGAAACAAGCACAACCCTTGCCATAAGGCCTGAATTGGTACAAATGGATAAAGCCGTAAATGAAACCCTTAATTTAGGCAGCACATACCTCGATTTTTCGTCGGAACGTGGTGTTGCATGGTATGTTAGGACGAATAAACTTTCAGTTTCCGGTGTTATGGGAGATGCAACAAAAGCATCCGCCGAAAAAGGGAAACGCATGTGGGAAATAATGATTGCCCATATGGTGAAATTTGTAGAAGAGATCAAGAAAAGTAAGCTGGAGGATTTGTACCAAAAAAAATATTAAATCAGATGAAAATAAAGGAAATTGCCTGTGTTCGGAGATCTATGCAGCTCATAGAACCATATACAATTGCTTACGAAACAATTGATTCCTGTGAGAATGTATTTCTAAAAATATCAACAGATGAGGGCATTACCGGGATGGGGTGTGCTGCGCCTGACATGGCTGTAACAAAAGAAAACGCCGATACTGTTGTTGAAAGTGTAAATAAAACTATTGAACCTTATTTAAAGGGGAAAGACGCTTTTCAATATGCCCGCATCATGGACACATTGAAACTCGTATTGCCCGAAATGCCATCTTCCAGAGCCATGGTTGATAGTGCCTTGTATGATATAATGGCACAAAAGGCGAGGGTTCCACTGTATAAATTACTGGGCGGGTACAGACATTCAATTCCGACCAGTATTACCATCGGTATTGGCTCTTTAGAAGAAACACTGACGACTGCCGGGAACTTTTTGAGGCGAGGATTTAGGAAGTTCAAAATAAAAGGTGGACTTGATGTGCATTCTGATATTGAACGGGTTGTGAAGTTAAGAGAGCTCTTAGGAAAGCAGGCCGCAATTCGTTTTGATGCCAATCAGGGTTATTCTGTTGATGAGTCGGTGTTGTTTATTAACAAAACCCGGTCGGTGAATGTTGAAATTCTTGAACAACCAACCTCCAGGTTTCAGTCAGATTTGTTGAAGCAGGTTACAAACAAGGTTGAAGTGCCCGTAATGGCGGATGAAAGCATTCTCTCACTTAAAGATGCATTCCGGCTTACAAAAAATAATTGTATGGATATGATCAATATAAAACTCATGAAAACCGGTGGTATCCTGGAGGCAATGCACATTAATTCTGTGGCCAAAGCTGCCGGAAAAGAAACCATGGTTGGTTGCATGGACGAATCGGCTTTGGGAATTGCTGCAGGAATGCATTTTGCTTTAAGCAGGCCAAATGTTCGTTATGCAGATCTGGATGGGCATCTGGATCTTTTGGACGACCCTTTTCAAGGCCTTGTTACGATTAAAAATGGGGTGTTGTATCCTTCTGAGGCTGCAGGATTAGGTTGGACTAAACTCAAAAATATTGGCTTATAAGTGCTTTATCCTGCGCTTCAACTTTCGAAGTTGCAGTTAGAACAGCAAACTCTGATCTATTAATAATGTCCTGAGCCGTTTTGCCTATATAAGAACCGGTTTCACGCGTCGCTTGCTTTGCCAACAGAAATATTAAATCTGCATTTATCTCTTTTGCATATCCGTTAATGGCATCGCAAATTGGCGTTTGTGTGTCAATCAGTTCCGTTGTACAGGAAATGTTTTGGTTTTCAAGTAGTGTTTTAATTTCAAATAATTTCTTCTGGTAGTCAGATTTTAGAAGTCCCCAATCCTTTTGAAGAATAGAAACAACTGTTACCTTCTTATTTAGCATGTCGGCAAGCTCTATTGCTTTTTCAATATTCGCCCGTACTGCCTTGCTTAAGTCTAAAGGCAAAAGTAAATGATCACCGAAAAGAGAGGAGTCATTTCCTACTGTAATTACAGGTGTCGCACTGTTTCCAATGACATATTTCGCATTTGTTCCTGCCATATGCTTTTTAAAAACAGATGAATCTGATCTGCCCATCACAATAAATCTCGCGTTTAAATCTTTCGCTTTTTCAGCAATTTGTTTGTAAACTTTTCCCTTTGTTACAATAATTTCATACTGAATGCTGACATCTTTTAAAACATTGTTACTCATTTCTGCGAGTCTTACTTCTGCATCTCTTCTGATTTTATTCTGTTTTTCTCTTGAAATGCTTTGCGCAGCGATGTAGTCAGGATCTTCAATAACATGTAAACAGGAAAGCTTTGCATTTATGGATTGAGCTACTTTTACGGCATATTCCAGCGTATTGATCGATTGAGGTTGAAAATCGATTGGCACAAGTATCTTCTTCACATCCATAACATAATTTTAGCATTGTGACAAGAAACTTACTTCTGGTCACTCCGAAAACGAATTTTATTTTCAGGAGATAGATAAAATGGTTCCAGGCAATTGAGCAGGCTACTTTTTTAAGATACATTTTTACTAAATGTTATAGTGCTGCAGAACATTTTAAAGTTCATAGTATGCCAATATATGTGCTCTAAAAATTAAGTGCTATGTTATTTCTTTTGTGGCATTTTCTTACATCCCAACAAGTAGCAAATGCATACCTAGTGCGTTTTTTTAAAGAAAAGCAAAACGTGACTTTTTTATTGAAACGTGTCTAAATTAAAATGATCTGTTAATCCTATGCAAAACTTGTTTGATGAACAGGCGGACTAAAAAAAATAAAAATGAAAACAAAAAACGTATACATCAAATACCTGAATGATTTTTTAAGGTTTCTTGGTAAAATACCCAGAGCAATCGTTTCCGGCATTGCAAGTCAGAAAGTTTATTCAAGGCCAAATAAAAAATCCACCGTTTATCAAAGCGATGAGGATGTTAAACCCGATGTTGAGAAGCATTATCACAGACCTGTTGCAAAACCTGTTGTTGAAAAGCAAACCTTGTTAAAAGAGACAAAAAAGGTGAAAGGTCAGCATAAGAAGTGAGTTGTGTTGGATGTACATTGACTTCCGCTACACCATGGTGAGGCATACGGCATTCAATCCCATTGCAAAAAACTTTATCTTCGTATGTGTCGTTATATGACGATATGTAAGGGAGCCAGGAAGCATTACCTTGAAAAATAAAATGTTCATCGTTTGTTTCCTGCTACGCTATGAAAGAAAATATGAGGAAAAGTGGCATTTCATGCGCAGATCAAGCAGAAGTTCAAATGTGATTTTAAGATGACTCCATAGATGAGCTGGGGCATATCAATATTTTTTAATCGATACAATGATACAATGGAAGCGCATTTGTTATATAGGGTTTATAATTGAGAACCGGGCATAGCAATTTAAAAAAGAAGTTTGATACATTTGTATCAACAAAATACAGAGTAAAGAAAATAAACTGGTTTATTCTCAGCGGAGTATTAAAATTGAAATTTTGGGAATGAATTAGTTAGCAACGCGTAAATTTTATGATATCAATTTCCGATTTTCTTGAGTTAGAACTACTAAGTATTGGAGACAGCAAAATACTTGTGTTTGATCTTATATCAGCGGTGGGCATTATTTTGGTTACCTACCTTGTTTTATGGATTATTAAAAAGGCACTGTTCAGAAAAAGCCGTACCGATGAGTTTAATCAGGGCAATGCCTATGCGTTGTTTCAAATTATAAGATACGTTGTTTGGCTACTGGCATTTGGTTTATTGCTTGAATCCATCGGCATAAAGGTAACCGTTCTTATTGCTGGTTCTGCAGCTTTGCTGGTGGGTGTTGGCTTGGGGCTTCAGCAAACCTTTAATGACGTGATTTCGGGCATTATCTTATTGTCGGAAAGAAGCATTAGGATTGGAGATATTCTTGAAATAGACAATGATATTGTTGTGATACAGGAGATTGGACTTAGAACCTCTAAAGGCTTAAACAGGGATGATATTTCAGTGATCATACCAAACTCTTTGATCACAACCAATAAAGTGATCAATTGGAGCCATCAATCAAAAAAAACAAGGTTTCGCATAAATGTAGGTGTCGCTTATGGGAGTGATGTTGATCTTGTTTTTAAAATTCTTGAAGACAGTGTGCGTAAGCATCCGGATATCTCCACGCAGGATGTAATCGAAGTGCGGTTAACCGATTTCGGAAATTCATCCATCGATTTTCAGGTCTTGTTTTTCTCTCATCATATTTTTCGCATTGAGAAGATCAAGAGTGATATTCGTCGAATCATCAATAAAAAGTTTGAGGAGAACAATGTTACAATTCCCTTTCCTCAAATGGATGTTCATTTTAAATCGGGCGAGAAATCCCTACCCAATGTTTAGCAAAACCCAGACATATATTTTTAATTAATAATACATTAATAGCATGGAATATCCAGAATCAAATGATACAGTACATAGTGTAGAACTACGGCATCTTCAGTTAAGTGATTATCGCTCTTTAAAAGAAGCGATGATAGAAGCATATTCTGAGTTAAATGGGGATTATTGGGAAATAGAGTCAATTTCTACCCTCTTGACACTTTTCCCGGAGGGGCAACTTTGTGTGATTGTTGATGGACGCATTGCAGCAACTGCATTATCTTTAATTATCGACTACTCTAAATACGGTGATACACATACTTATGCACAAATTACCGGAAACTACACCTTTGATACGCACGATCCTCATGGGGATGTTTTATATGGCATTGAAGTATTTGTTCATCCTGATTTTCGGGGATTGAGACTGGGTCGCAGACTCTACGATGCCCGGAAAGAACTGTGCGAAAGTTTGAATCTGAGAGCCATCATGTTAGGCGGTAGAATTCCAAATTATTCGAAACATGCACACGAACTCAACCCCCGTCAGTACATCGAAAAAGTAAAAAATAAAGAATTGTATGATCCCGTTCTTTGGTTTCAGTTATCCAATGGGTTTCACGTTAAAAAAATATTAAAGGGTTACCTTCTTGAAGATTCTCAGTCACAGGAATACGCGACTTTACTTCAATGGGATAACATATTCTATGACAAGGAAGAAAAACTTATCAATGTAGATAAAAAAGTGGTTCGGGTGGGAGTTGTGCAATGGCAAATGCGAATTTTTCCTTCTTTTGATAGCTTAATCGAGCAAATTGAATATTTCGTAGATTCAGTAGCAGCTTATCAGGCTGATTTTGCCTTGCTTCCGGAGTTTTTCAACGCACCATTGATGGCCGAGTTTGATCACCTGGGTGCTGCCGCTGCCATTCGGAAATTAGCTGAATTTACAGCACCCATCCTTCAGAAATGCAAAGAGTTTGCCGTTTCCTACAACGTGAATATTATCAGCGGAAGTATGCCCATCATTGAAGATGGCCAGCTCTTAAATATTTCCTATCTGTGCCGTAGAGACGGAACGCATGAAATGTATAAGAAAATTCATGTAACACCTTCTGAAGTGAGTTCCTGGGGGATGAGCGGAGGAACCCAAATCAAAACATTTGAAACCGATTGCGGACCCGTAGGTATCTTGATTTGCTACGATGTTGAATTCCCTGAGTTGTGCAGGTTATATGCAAAGCAGGGGATGAAGATTCTATTTGTTCCTTTCCTCACCGACACACAGAATGGTTACTATCGGATTCGGCGTTGTGCGCAAGCCAGAGCCATAGAAAATGAGTGTTACGTTGCAATTGCAGGAAGTGTCGGTAATTTGCCAAAAGTGAACAATATGGATATACAATATGCGCAGTCCGCGGTTTTTACACCTTCGGATTTTGCTTTTCCATCCAATGGCGTAAAAGCTGAGGCTACACCTAATACAGAGATGACACTTATTGCTGATCTTGATATGGACCTGCTGAAAGAACTTCATCAATTTGGAAGCGTCCGGAACCTAAAAGACAGAAGGACTGATTTGTATGAGGTTCGTCTGAAGAAGTAACGAAGGAATACAAGTGGGCAATAACACAAAAATTACTGCAAAAGATATTTTTTGCTTGTAAGCCAAGCATAGCATGAACCATCCAATCTTCTGAATTGTTTGCTTTTTTAAAGCAAGCTTAAGGAAGATTGGAATGAATCAAAAAGTAGATGACTATTTAAGTGAAGGCTGTGGCCGTTGTGCCCTGGGTGGCACTGCAGATTGCAAGGTGCATTCATGGACGAATGAACTGGTTCAATTGAGAACGATTGCCATTGCGTGCGGCCTGCAAGAGGAATTGAAATGGGGCGTGCCATGCTACACTTATGGTGCCAAAAATGTATTAATTATCAGTGCATTTAAAACGTATTGTGCCTTGAGTTTTTTCAAAGGAACCTTACTTGAGGACCCAGATGATTTACTGGCTTCTCCCGGTGAAAATTCCCAGTCTGTCCGTTTCTTCAGGTTTACGAATGTGCTGGACATCATCCGTTTAGAAGCCGTAGTAAAAGCCTATATTTTTGAAGCCATTGACATAGAAAAAGCCGGATTGAAAGTTGAGTTCAGGAAAACACCTGAAACAATGCCGGATGAATTGTTGAAAAAACTGGAGGAAGATTTCTTCTTTCAAACAGCATTCAAGGCATTAACCCCGGGCCGTCAAAGGGGCTACATCCTGCATTTTTCTCAACCCAAACAATCTTCAACACGCTTAAAGCGCATAGAAAAATGCACTCCTGCGATTCTTAATGGAGAGGGTTTGCATGATCGTTATAAAGCCAAAAAGCAGTAATTAATCCGGTGATTTAGGTTTTACTTTTTGCTATTATGATCTTTCATAGCTTCTGCAGCCAAACACAGTTCATCATACCAATCCTGACCAAATTTCTCGATTAATGGTGTTTTTAGAAATTGATATAAAGGTGTACCATTTTGTTTTCCAAGTGCCAATGCTGGTTTGCAGATATCCCATGTGTCGTAATTAACAGCCATGAAGTGCTTGTATTGCTTCAGTCGGATGGGGTAGAGGTAACAGGATGATGGTTTTCTGAAGGCAGAGTTCCCATTGTTGTAAGCCTTTTCGATGGCACACTTACAGGTTCCATCATCTTCAAAATAAGTAAAAACACATGCCTTGCCGTTGATGATGGATGTCACCAGATCACCTTCAGCGTCAACATACGCCACACCCTGTTTTTCAATTATTTCTTTGGCTTTAGGCGCAAGATCATCCCAGATTATGTCAAGAACAGCTTCTATCTCCAGCACTTCTTCCTGCAACAAGGGTGCTCCACTTTCCCCTTCGATGCAACAGGCGCCTTTGCACTTTCCAAGATTGCAGATGAACTGCTTCTCTAAAATGTCAAGACTTATTAACGTTTCCCCTATTTGCAGCATTTCTACTTCTTCCATCTAAAAAAAACAAGGGCAGGATAATATTTCCTGCCCTATGAATATTTAATATTATTTAATCAGGTTTTTACCTGTCATGGCTGCAGGTTGTTCAATGCCCATTATCCCGCAAAGGGTAGGGGCAACATCTGCAAGAATTCCTTCTTCAATAACTGCGTCTTTATTTTCTGTAACGTAAATACATGGAACAGGATTCAAGGAGTGTGCAGTGTTTTGAGATCCATCGGCATTAAGGGCATTGTCGGCATTGCCATGGTCTGCTATGATAATTGCCTCGTAACCATTTGATCTTGCCGCTTCAACCGTTTCTTTCAAACAGGCATCCACTGCGATTACTGCTTTTTGAATCGCCTCATAAACACCTGTGTGCCCTACCATGTCGCCATTGGCGTAGTTAAGACAAATAAAATCATGCTTTTGTTTTTTCATCTCAGCCACAACTTTGTCTTTTACTTCGAAGGCACTCATTTCAGGTTGAAGGTCGTAAGTTGCCACTTTGGGTGACGCAATCAATGCTCTTTCTTCATTTTCAAATTCAGATTCACGTCCACCAGAGAAAAAGAAGGTTACATGTGCAAATTTTTCAGTCTCCGCAATGCGCAATTGTTTCTTTCCTGCTTTTGATACGATTTCCCCTAGGGTGTCTGTTACATTGTCCTTGTCGAACAAAATATGCAATCCTTTGAAACTGGAATCGTAAGGGGTCATTGTACAGAAATACAGCGGCAGGGTTTTCATTCCTTCTGCTGGCATGTCTTCCTGTGTCAATACAACAGTCATCTCTTTTGGTCGATCGTTGCGGAAATTGAAGAAGATAACAACATCATTTTCGTTGATCTGTCCAATGACATTTCCTTTATTATCAACAGTTACTATTGGATCAATAAATTCATCTGTAATGCCTTTGTCGTAACTTTCCTGAACAGAAGCAATCGCATCTGTAGATTGAACGCCAATGCCATTCACCATGGCATCATAGGCTTTTTTTACACGGTCCCATCGCTTGTCACGGTCCATTGCATAGTAACGTCCTGTTACAGAGCCTATTTTCCCCGTGGTGTTGTCAAGGTGTGATTGCAGTTCTTTTAGAAAACCTTTCCCACTGCGTGGGTCAGTATCCCGTCCGTCCATAAAACAGTGTACAAATGTTTCTTCTATGCCATAGTCTTTTGATATTTCAGTTAACTTAAACAGATGGTCCATTGAACTGTGAACGCCTCCGTTTGAAACCAATCCTAAAAGATGTACCTTTTTATTGTTCGCTTTTGCATATTCATATGCTTTTACAACTTCAGGATTTTGTTTTATGCTGTTATCCTTACATGCCTTATTGATTTTTACCAAATCCTGAAACACAACACGACCTGCCCCAATGTTC
>JBFHER010000007.1:0-36115 GCA_041584055.1 Bacteroidales bacterium | reverse complement strand
TAAATAGTCTGGCTTCTCTCCCTGCTTCGTACAGGTGAATTAATTTCATCTAAAGTCTTTTATTCTTTTAGAAAAAAGTACTTTTGCACAAATTTAAAAATCAGCATAAATTATGGGTTTGCAGTGTGGTATTGTTGGGTTGCCAAATGTTGGAAAATCAACGCTTTTTAACTGTTTGTCAAATGCGAAAGCACAGTCGGCAAATTTTCCGTTTTGTACAATTGAACCAAACGTTGGTGTAATTACTGTTCCTGATGAACGTTTGACAAGGTTGGAAGAGTTGGTGAAACCGCAACGTGTGGTTCCGGCAACAGTTGAAATTGTTGATATTGCAGGCCTTGTTAAGGGGGCAAGCAAGGGTGAGGGTCTGGGAAATAAATTTCTCGCAAATATTCGGGAAACAGACGCCATCATTCACATGATTCGTTGTTTTGAGGATGACAATGTGGTGCATGTTGATGGTTCTGTGGACTCTGTCAGGGACAAAGAAGTGATAGATACAGAGTTGCAGTTGAAGGATCTGGAGACGGTTGAGGTACGCCTGCAAAAAGCGGAGAAGATGGCAAAGGCAGGGAAGGATGCAGAGGCCAAGCGACTGGTTGAGGTCTTAAAAAGATATCAAAGTGCATTGTTGCAAGGAAAATCAGCACGAACTGTGGAATTAACAGAACTGGAGGAACAGGTGACCAAAGATCTTTTCCTTTTGACTACTAAACCGGTTCTTTATGTGTGTAATGTGGATGAAGCATCCGTGATAAAAGGGAATGCACATGTGGATGCCTTGAAGGAAGCTGTTAAAGACGAGAAAGCAGAGGTGATGATCATCGCTGCTGCCATTGAATCCGACATTGCTGAATTGGAAGACTATGAAGAGCGCAAGTTATTTCTTGACGATTTAGGTTTGGAAGAAGCAGGTGTGTCAAAGCTGATCCGTCAGGCCTATTCGCTCTTAAAACTGAAAACCTATTTTACCGCAGGTGTGCAGGAAGTTCGTGCATGGACTTATCATGAAGGCGCGAAAGCCCCTGAAGCTGCGGGTGTAATTCATACCGATTTTGAAAAAGGATTTATCCGTGCCGAGGTGATTAAGTACAATGATTTTGTGACACTTGGATCGGAAGCGGCCTGTAAGGAAAAAGGAAAAATGGCAGTGGAAGGAAAAGATTACGTGGTTGAGGATGGTGATATTATGCATTTCAGATTTAACGTTTAGTTTAAAATATTTTTTACAGATTCACGTTTATTCTTTGTTCAGTCATCGTAACTTGCTTTAGGAAAAAAAATTTGATGAAGAAATTGCTCTTATACCTGATTATTTGTGCGGGAATGCTTTTTGCGGCCTGCGAACGCGATCCTTTTGGAACAGGTACAAGTTACAATTTTAAAGTTTCTGCGGATACTGTTTCTTTTGATACGGTTTTTACAACCATTCATTCGGTCACACTGAATTTTAGGATATTCAATGAGGATGTGTCTGATCTTGAAATTGATGAAATAACCCTGATGGGAGGAGATAATTCCCCATTTCGATTGAACATTGATGGGGTTCCTGAAAATAAGGTAAAGAACATTGTCATCAATGGAGGCGATAGCATGTACGTCTTTGTTGAAGCAAATCTGGATGTAACGAATTTGTCCAATCCGTTGATCATTGTTGATTCTGTTTTAATCCGCAGTAAACAAAAAAGCAGCTTTGTAAAACTTCTGGCCTACGGACAGGATGTTGTGCACATGCGTGCATCCGGGGATCAGGATTATATTTTCCTGGATGATAATAAAACGGTTCGTGCCATTTATCTTGAGGATTATGAGCTTACAAATGAAAAGCCATACCTCTTTCATGATCACGTGTATGTGGATTCGGCATCTACTTTGCGTGTGAAATCAGGGGTCACCATGTACATGAAAACAGGAAAGAGTCTTTTCATTGGAGGAACCTTAAAAATGGAAGGCTCGCTTGAAGATCCGATCACGGTGAGGGGTGATCGTCTGGATGAAGTGTACGAAGGCTTGTCGTATGATAAAATTGACGGACAATGGGGGTATATTTACCTACTCGCTGGTTCACGAAACAACCAAATCACCTACACCAATATACGAAATTCCGAGTATGGTATCATTGCAGATACTGTTGTTACTGCTGATGCGCCTACCTTAGAGATAAGCCACTCACGTATTGTGAATGTGAGCAAGACGGCCCTGGTTGGTCGGGGTGCTTCCATTAAAGCAGATAACTGTCTTTTTGCCAACTGCGGTGAATTTGTACTGGCATTTATCATCGGAGGCAGCTACGAACTGAACCATTGTACAATTGGTAACTATTACAATTCTTATTTTAGCACAAGGAAAGATCCGGCAGTATTGTTAAATAACTTTTACCTCGATGCCAATGAAATTATCCAACCACGGCACCTTGAAAAAGCACAGTTTAGGAATTGCATAATCTATGGCGATTATGGGTCAAATTATGAAGTGGCCTTGAATAATCGTTCCGGTGATCGAGTGGTCAATGCTGAATTTGAGTATCTGTTTGATCATTGTCTGATTAAGGGGGGCTCAGTTCTGGATACCATGGATGTTCAGCATTTCAGAAATATTATCTGGGATAAAGACCCGAAGTTTCTGTCACCCAAAGTAAATTTTGATTTTACCCTTGATACCTTGTCCGCAGCCAGAGATGCGGGAAGCATTGAATTTGCAGAACAGTTTCCCCTTGATATAATGGGAACAAATCGATTGAATGATGATGGACCGGATATGGGTGCGTTTGAATTTGTCCTTGAAGAAGATCAGTAAATCAGGCGATCACCCCGCCGGTCTGACGTTGAAATAAGCTTACTATGAAAATTATATTAATTGCATTGACATGCGTGCATTTGATGGGTTTAAGTGCACAGAAAAAGCTGGACATCCTGTTCTATAACGTAGAAAATTTGTTTGATTTTGAGGATGACTCACTTAAAAATGATGAGGAATTTCTGCCTGATGGTGAGCGACATTGGAATTATTATCGATACACTGATAAGCTGAACAACATTGGGAAATCGATACTTGCCTGCAGTGAGTGGGGAATTCCGGGCTTGATTGGCCTTTGTGAAATTGAGAACAGACGAACCATCCATGATTTAATCTACAATTCGCCCTTGAAAGCCTTAAATTATAAAGCCATACACCGGGAATCAAACGATCAACGAGGCATTGATGTCGCTTTGCTTTATCAATCAAAACAGTTTCATTTAATCACTACAAACTTCTACAGGCATCCCGATATTCAATCAAGAGATATACTTTATGCAAAAGGGACCCTGGCCAGAAATGATACCGTTCATGTTTTTGTCAATCACTGGCCATCACGATACGGAGGTGCAGTAAGGTCTGATCCCTTCCGGATTTCCTCCGCTCAACTATTGCGAAGTAAAGTTGACTCCATCCAGTCTGTTTCACCGGGAGCGATGATCCTTATCATGGGAGACTTTAATGATTATGCCCATGATGTGAGTTTGTACGACCATTTGCAGGCCCGTGAGTCTGGCAGTCTGGTGAATATGTCCCTGTACGCAGATAAATCTATTGGATCCTATAAAATGACAGGGCGATGGGGCTACCTGGATCAGTTCATAATCACTGAAAATATTTGGCTCGGAGATAGTGAATGGAAGGTGAATCCCAGGAAACAAATTGTGGCGCATCCGTCTTTCTTAATGGAAGAGGATCTTAATTTTCCGGGCCTTAAACCAAAACGTTCCTGGATAGGCTATCAATATCAGGATGGTTTTTCAGATCATCTTCCCGTTTTACTACATTTGCAAAAAAGATAATTAGATGTTGCGTTTTGGTGTTGTTGTATGGATGGTCCTTTTTTTTGTGTCCTGTCAGACTGAAGTCTGTTCGGGTGATTATTCAATTTCAGAAAAGGATAAAGCCAGGGTTGCTGAGATTGCCGACTCTCTCAGAATCATTCCAAAACATGACATTCAAAGCCGGATCAAGCTCGTAGCGCATTTTTTAATGGATGCGCCATATGTACCGCACACGCTTGATGATGATTCAGTGGAACGTGTTGTTTTGAATGTGCATGGTTTTGATTGCGTTACTTTTGTGGAAACAGTATTAGCCCTTGCAAATATGGATGATACATGCACGGATCCGGTGCAGTGTTATGGCGAAAATACAGAGGCTTTAAGGTATCGGAAGGGTAGGTGTGATGGTGTTTTATCCCGCTTGCATTATTTTTCTGAATGGCTTTCTGAAAATAGGAGCAACAAACGCCTGGTGGAAATTGAGTTGGGAGATCTTGCGCAGAGTTATTCACCTAAAGTGTCCTACATGTCAAATCATCCGGAAATGTACAGGTGGATGAAAGATAAGCAGCCCGTGATCGATTCCATTCGGGCCATTGAAGAAAATATTCGCACACTTAATTTTAAATATGTACCCCAGTCTGAAATCTTCAAACTCAACGCTAAGGTTCAGGATGGTGATGTGATAGCAATCTTAACAAATATAAAGGGACTGGATATCACGCATACAGGATTTGCCTTCTTTCATAATGAAAATCTGCACTTTTTACATGCATCCTCACAACAGGGAAAAGTTCTTATCTCCGAAAGTCAGTTACATGATTATGTAAATTCGATTGGTCATATGACAGGTATTATTGTTTACAGACCGCTTCCGTTTTAAATTACTTTAAATGTTACATAAAAGTTAAATAATATAAAATATATTTGGTTTTAATGTTAATAATTCGTTAATTTGTTTAAAATATTCAAGCAATGAGACTTTTAGTATTAATTCTATGTATGTCAATTGTAACTTCTCTGTACGCAGAAAGGACTGTGGCTGAGCAGGATTCTTTGGCTTTGCTTGCATTTTATCAGGCAACGAATGGAGACCAATGGATCAGGAATGATAACTGGCAGTCAACTACAGTTGATGAATGGTATGGCGTTAAGGTGGAAGATGGACGTGTTTCTGCCCTGATTTTAAGTGCCAATAACTTGTCAGGGATGCTTCCCGATGAACTAGGAAATTTAAGTGAAATAAAAAACCTATTTATTTCATACAATCAGATTACAGGACAAATACCTGCATCTGTAGGTGAATTGCAGAAGCTTGAAATGCTATGGGCACAATACAATTCATTTTCAGGCCAGATTCCCTCAACCATTGGTGGAATGGATAGTCTTAAAACCTTTAATATCAGTCATAATGGCTTTTCGGGATCACTACCGGAAGGCCTGGGCAAATTAAAGAATCTTGAGAATTTGAATTTGCAATTCAACAGCTTTGAATCCGTATTGCCTGATACACTGGGGGCCCTGTTCAAACTTAAGTATTTGTATCTTAACAACAATGGTTTTATTGGAGCTGTTCCTGCATCATTTCAGAAAATGATTTCTCTGTGCATGGCTTCATTTTCGGATAATTATCTGACGGATCTACCGGATCTTTCGGGAATTTCTTCGTTATCTGTTAGTGGAGGAGGACAGGGATTACAGGTGCCGAATAACCGTCTTGATTTTAAAGACATTCAACCTAACATGGGAATGTTTGCTACAGCTGCTGCCTATGCTCCTCAACGTGTCTTTGCAACTGGTTTGGATATTATGATTCATCCGGGAGATACGCTGGCATTTGATATGCCGGGGCAAACAATCATCAATACAACAGATACAAACACAATCTTTACCTATAAAAGGAATGGTGTTTTGGTTCAGGAAAGCCGTTCAACAATATACAATGTTCAACCTGCAACAGCAGAACATCTGGGGACTTATTCCTGTTATGCAACTGATGTGGACGTGCCAGGTTTAATCTTAAATATGGAAAGTATTCAGTTGCTTTCTGATGCAGACAGCGTTTGGCTGTCAGTGGGGACATATCTGGATGGAAATTTGGTTGATACCGTGGATTACATGCTTGAGTTGTATAAAAAAGAGGACGAGGAATTCAAGGTCATGAAACTGGAACCTCAAATCAGTGGTGGAAGGTGCGAAATGTTGATTGAAGAAGGCGAATATTATATTAAAATTGTACCCGAGGGTGATCGGTACATGGTAAGGTACAGTTCCAATAACAACCAGTGGAACGAAAAAACCATCTCTAAAGCTAGCGCCGGTGCTACCCTTTCGTTTAACTCTCATCTGGTGAGGCAAGCAAGCATGACTGGAACAGGTGTAATCTCCGGAACCATCAGTAAGGCTGAATCAGGGCCCATACAACATGAATTCAGTGTCATAGAAGGTGAAAGAGGGAATGAGTTTAGCGGCGCCGATGTCTATTTGTATGATTTATCACAAGGAAAGTATCTGAAGCATTCAAGAAGTAATGCATCCGGGGCCTACGAATTTAATGGGCTTGATAACGGAAGCTACCAGATCATCATCGACTATCCGGTGTACCTTATGGCAGATGATTTTAAGGTAAATATAACATCCGCGAATTCAATGATAGAACAAAAGAGTTTTTCATTGGTAAATCGTATCTCTACCAGTGTCGGAACTACCAGTGTTAAGGACAGGGATGAAGACCTCATGGTATATCCGAATCCAACCCAGGGAGTGGTGTTTGTGAAAGGAAAATTTATAAAGGATAAGCTTTTTACTTATACACTTTATGACCTGAATGGCCGCTCGGTGGCATCTGCTACAATCAACAGTTATGCACAGGTGGCAGGCATAGAACTGGATAGGAATGTTATCAATGCCGGCATGTATTTACTTGAAATCAATAATGGCCAAAGTGTCGTTAATAAACGAATTATGATAAAATAATACCAAATCAGTATCCTCAGGATATTTGATAGGTGGTATAATGCTTTAACCTATTGAAAAAATGGGTCGTTACAGGATAGTTTTCCATTGTAGCGACCTTTTTTATGCTTTTATCATTGGGATGTAAACGTCGCAGTCTTAACATAAATGACGCAGAATGCATCAATCCTGAAGAATTCCTTTGGATCACATTGAATTCCTGGGGGAGTTTATTACGCTTTGTTATGTTCTAAATAGGACAAAGCGCCAAAGGTGCGAGATGATTAATCCCACATAAATTTTTCATCTTATTCTTATTTGTTTTTCTTATGATCTTCAATGCTTAATATCACGCGTATCTTTACTCCATTTCAGGAATATTATCTTCCCCAACGACTTTGATGAATATTTCATTCATGTCCGGAATGACTTCCTGAAAGCCATGAATCTCAAAATTCGTCATCATATCAGCCAGGAGCAGGTTTGTGGTTCTTTTGCCGGCTGATTGCAGAATTAGTTCGCTTATCCCATCGGTTTGAATATGGCTGAGAGCACTGCAGCCCTGGGGGATAAGGGCATCAACACCATCAAGGGAACCTTTTAGAAGAAACCGGTATTTGTTTGATTTATACTGGTTCTTAATTTCAGTTACATTGCCGTTCAGAACGACTTTGGCTTTGTTGATCAGAGTAATCTCATCACATATTTCCTCAACAGAACTCATGTTATGGGTGGAGAAGATAATGGTTGCCCCATTTTTTTTAAGTTCCAGTATCTCTTTTTTCAATATGTTGGCGTTGATGGGGTCGAAACCACTGAAGGGTTCATCAAAAATAAGTAGTTTGGGTTCATGTAAAACAGTTGTAACAAACTGAACCTTTTGTTGCATTCCTTTTGAAAGTTCTTCAACTTTTTTATCCCACCAGGCTTGAATTTCAAATTTCTCAAACCAGTGTTTCAATTTTTTCATTGCATCGCTCCGGCTCATTCCCTTAAGACGGGCGAGGTAAAGCGCCTGCTCACCCACTTTCATCTTACGGTAAAGCCCACGCTCTTCGGGAAGGTATCCTATGCCAGAAATGTCTTCCTGTTTAAGGGGTGAACCATTAAACAGTATCACGCCTTTGTCTGGCGCAGTGATTTGATTGATGATGCGTATGAAGGTTGTTTTGCCGGCACCATTGGGACCAAGTAATCCATAAACAGTGTTTTCTGGTATTGCGATATCAACATGGTCAAGGGCTGTGATGTTTGCAAATTGTTTTAGGATCCCTGTTGCTTCAATGGTGTTCATCTTTTCTATTATTTATAGGTTCGGACAAATGTAAGTTTTTTGCAATTAATAAAAAATCAAAAAAAACGTTGAATGAGACAAATTTATTAAACAAATCGCTGGTATAATCGTTTCTTTAAGCAATAGACACAACATAAATTATTAATTAATCGTCATGGCAAAAATTACATTAAAAGGGAATCCAGTAAATACATCCGGGACATTACCTGAGCTTGGTTCAAAAATTAAAGATTTCTCACTGATTAAAGGGGATCTGAGTGTAGCAACTTTAAAAGATTTTAAAGGATCAAAGCTGGTCCTGAATATTTTTCCAAGTCTGGATACCGGAACATGTGCGGCAAGTGTTCGGAATTTTAACAAGGCTGCTGCGGGTTTAAAAAATACAAAGGTATTGTGTATTTCACGCGATTTGCCTTTTGCACAAGGTCGCTTCTGTGGAGCGGAAGGCATTTCTGATGTGCTCACACTCTCCGACTTTGCCACAGGGCAGTTTGGGAAAGATTATAATCTTGAAATTGTGGATGGGCCATTGGCACATTTGCATTCAAGGGTTGTCATCGTAGTGGATGAGTCAGGGACTGTTTTGTATACGGAGCAGGTGCCTGAGATAGTGGATGAACCAAATTATGAAGCTGCATTGGCAGCATTGTAAACAGGCGGATTACCATGTGATATATTGCATGGTGCTAATACAATATTCTAACCCGGGATTTTTAGTTCCGGGTTATTTTTTTGTATGTAAAGTGCTGTTGAAAGCGTAGGCATCTGTTAGAAAAAAAAAGGCCATCACACCATGGGTGGACAGCCTTGTAAATTATGTGTGATTTCAATTATACTTTTACACGTTCCATGTATGCTCCATTGGATGTGTCAATACGAATGCTGTCGCCCTCGTTGATAAACAATGGAACCATCACTTCAGCACCTGTTTCGATGGTGGCTCTTTTTAGCGTGTTGGTTGCGGTGTCTCCCTTAACACCCGGTTCTGTGTAGGTGATCTCTGCCACAATATTTGCAGGAAGGTCAATAAGCAATGGTGTCTCTGTTTCTGCATGAAAAAGAATTTCAACACCGTCGCCATCTTTTAAAAATTGAGAATTATCAATCATGCTTTCAGCCAGACAAACCTGTTCATATGTTTCTGAATTCATGAAATTGAAACCCATTTCATCTTTGTACAGATACTGATATTTTCTACGTTCAACACGAACTTCATTTAATTTATGGCCGGAAGAAAAGGTGTTGTCTATTACTTTTCCAGTGGTAACATTCTTCAGTTTGGTGCGGACAAAAGCAGGTCCTTTCCCAGGTTTAACATGTTGAAATTCAATAATAGAAAAGATTGCATCTTTAAACTCTATGCACATTCCTTTTTTAATGTCTGATGTGGTTGCCATTCGTTATTTTTTATTTATTTGAGCGCACAAAAATACATATTTCCTGCGTTTCTATGAAATTTATATGTTTACCGGTTCTTATTTAAACGATTTGGGTGTTTTGTAATAGATGTTTTTTCCTGTGGCAGGATTCACTTCTTTCCATTTTTTAACCTTGTATTCCAGACAAACTGTCCCTGTGGTAGGCATGATGGATTGAAAATCTTTCGAAAGCATTGCTGCAACATTCGATATCCACGGATTGTGACCAACAATCATGATGGTTTGATAATCTTCCGAACTACGGGATATCAAATCCTGTATGTCCTGTGTGGATACATATTCATACAGGTCGTCATGCTTTTCAATTTGTGATGAAGGAACATCCAGATGTGCTGCGAACAGATTGGTGGTTTCCACTGCACGTTTTGCGGCACTTGTATAAATGAAATCGGGAATCAGCTCCTTTGATTTTAAGGATTCGGCAATTAGTAAACTGTCTTTATGTCCACGATTTGTAAGTTTTCGATTAAAATCGTCTACACCAAAATCCCAGGGCTCAGTTTTTGCATGTCGTACAAATAAAATTCGTTTCATTTCAGAAATTTTTGAACCTACAATTTTTTCTAATGATTTCTTTGTTTGTATTTAGATAATTCACGTTCTAAATCAGATGTTTGGACTTTAGAAACGTTTGTCGTGCTATATTAAAGCACAAGATACAGGAAATGCATATAAATTATTCGCAATAACCTTTAAAAATCAGAACGAAAACCAATTAAATCCTGAACTTCTTTAAGCGTTGTTGCGGCACTTTCTCTTGCTTTTTCAGCGCCACGTACTGCAACCTTCCGCAGATAGTCTACATCATTGTAAGTATCCTTAATTTGTGCGCGGATTGGTGCAACAAAAGCATTGATGTCTTCTGCAAGTTGCTTTTTCATGTCTCCATAGCGAATTTCACACTTGTTGTAATTGTTATTGAAAAATTCATAGGTGTCTGGCGTTGACACGATGGACATGAGTGTGAACAGATTCTGAATGGCTTCAGGTTTTGCCTGATTTGCTTCGGTTGGACCAGAATCCGTAACTGCTTTCATTACTTTTTTCCGGATTGTTTTTTCGTCATCAATTAAAAAGATGCCGTTGCCCTCAGATTTCCCCATTTTTCCTGAACCGTCTAATCCTGGAACCTTTACGAGATCTTCTCCGTTAAAAGTAAATGGTTGGGGGATTGGAAACAACTCTGCACCATACATTGTATTGAAACGTCTGGCAAATTTTCGGGCCATTTCAAGATTTTGTTCCTGATCTTTCCCAACAGGTACTTTGTTTGCCTTGTGGATAATGATGTCTGCAGCCATTAAGGTTGGGTATGTTAACAAACCCGCATTCACGTTATTTGGTTGCTGACGTGCCTTGTCCTTGAACGATGTTGTACGCTCCAGTTCCCCCAGGTACGCATTCATATTCAGATAGAGATACAACTCAAGAATTTCTTTCACATCGCTCTGAACAAACATGGTTGATTTTTCAGGATCGATGCCACAGGCCAGGTACTCAGCAAGTACCTGACGCACGTTGTTTTTTATATCACCCGGTTTTGGGTGGGTCGTCAATGAATGCCAATCAGCAATAAAGAAATAACAATTATAATCTTCCTGCATCTTGATGAAGTTCTTTACAGCACCAAAATAATTTCCTAAATGTAAATTTCCTGTTGGACGAATTCCACTAACAACTGTTTCCATATTTTAATTTGTTTCAGGCTGCAAAACTATAAAATTCGGAGGATCTATCATCATTTTGACTTCAAATAAGTACGCCAAAAACGCCATCTGCGTTCTGCTTGCTTCTACGCTCAGTCTTCCGGGATTGATTCAGACTGTCTTTCACTTTTTAATGTGTAATGGGAAACAAAACGTTATCCGTGGTGTTTTAATGTAATCGGGACCCCAAAAGAAGGAATTAATAATTATACTTGATATGGATGAATTAGAACCAAAAGTAACAGGGATAGGTGGAATCTTTTTCAAATCCAGAGATCCGAAGAAGGCCAATGCGTGGTATGCAAAACATCTGGGTTTGACTGTTGGCGAGTACGGATCTTCATTTGAATTCAGAAATGCCAATCGACCGGATGAGATTAATTACCTTCAATGGAGCACCTTTGAGGAAGATACGAATTACTTTGATCCTTCCACAAAAGAGTTTATGATCAATTACCGGGTGCAAAACATTCAAGGTCTTGTGAAGAGATTAAAAGAAAATGGGGTGACAGTTTTGGATGAAATTGAAAGCTTCGATTATGGTAAATTTGTGCACATCCTGGATGCTGAGGGGAACAAGATAGAGTTATGGGAACCTGTGGACCATGTATTTACCGAAATGGGAGGGGAGACCACAAAATAAGTTAAACCAAAGGTCATTGCAGGATTTCATCTGAATCAATCAAAGACCTCATCCACCTCAGGAATTTTTGACAACTTACCATTTACAATGCCAACTGTTGTTACCAATGCTTTGAGCGATAGATTCATGTCCGATTTGCGATAAATATCCTGTTCAAACACGTATTTTATGCCTTCTTTCCGAACATTGGTACAGCAAACAAATACATCTCCGCCCCTCAAAGGAGTTTTAAACGCCATTTCTATCCGTGCAACCACCATGTCGATGCCTTTGTTGTGCAGTTGTGTGAAATTTAAACCTTTGGTAAGAATAAATTCATGGCGTGCATGCTCAAGATAGTTTTGATACACTGAATTATTGACAATGCCTTGAATATCACATTCGTAATCCCTTACCTTCAATTCAAGTGAGTGTTGGTATGTTTTCTTCATTTGCTGTCAGTCGCCCTTATGGGAAAAATTAAGATAAAAAATCCGGTTTGATATCAAACCGGATTTAAACGTGAATTATAATTTCTAAATGCTCACTTCATGTATGAGTGCTGCCCCAATTTCTATGGCCTCTTCATTCATTGGAATCAGGTGATGATGCCTTTCAGGAAGTGACTTTTTTAATCCTTCAATAACATTCTCATGCTTTACAATCGGTTTTACTTTTAAGAAACCACCCATGATCATCATGTTAAAGGATTGAGACATGCTCATCTGAGATGCCTTGGCTGCAGCATCTATTCTGTATATTGTAACATCTTTTCGCGCAGGATGGCGTGTGATGCCATTGCCATCATAAATAATGGTGCCACCCGGGCGAACAGCCTTTTCAAATTTATCCAGCGATGGTTGATTTAGTAAAATGGCCGTGTCAAAAATAGTCAGGACAGGGGATGAGATGCGTTCATCGCTTAGAATAACTGTTACATTTGCTGTTCCACCACGCATTTCAGGACCATACGAAGGCAGCCACGAAACTTCCTGACCTTGCATCAGACTTGAATATGCAAGAATTTTTCCCATGGATAATACTCCCTGACCACCAAAACCGGCGATTATTATTTCTTCTTTCATTTCTTAAGTATTAACAGTTATTCGTCTTTTAAATCTCCCAATGGATAAAATGGGAACATGTTTTCTTCCATCCACTTATTGGCTGCAACCGGACTCATTTTCCAGCCTGAGTTACAATTCGAAACGATTTCTATAAATGAAGTTCCCTTGTTTTCATCCTGGTTTTTGAACGCCTTTAAGATGGCTTTTCTTGCCTTTCTAACATTTGTGGCAGTATGTACACTCTGCCGTGTGACGTAACAGGTGCCGGGAAGTTGAGCAACCAGTTCTGTTATTTTCAAAGGATGACCATGGATTGCCTGTTCTCTTCCAAAAGGGCAGGTGGATGATTTCATCCCTTTTAAGGTGGTTGGAGCCATCTGTCCGCCAGTCATTCCGTAAATACCATTGTTAATAAAAATAATTGCAATGTTTTCACCACGATTGCATGCATGAATTGTCTCAGCGGTTCCAATGGCAGCAAGGTCTCCATCTCCCTGATAGGTGAAAACATAATGATCTGGCATTAAACGCTTCATCCCTGTGGCAACGGCAGGTGCACGCCCATGTGCCGCTTCACTCATGTCAATCTCCATGTATTTATACATAAATACAGCACATCCAACCGGCGCCACTCCAAGCGTTTTTTCCTGAATTCCAAGTTCCTGAATGACTTCTGCAATTAATTTGTGTGCAACACCATGGCCACAACCAGGGCAGTAATGCATATCCAAATCATTCAATATCGTTGATTTTTTAGCAACGATATTTTCCGGTTTCATTATTTCTTTCAAATCTATCGACATAACTTACCCTCCAATTAATTTTGTTTCTAATGCTTCGGCAACTTCTTCAGGAGAAGGAATGATGCCACCCATCCTTCCGAAAAACTCAACTTTTGTTTTTCCAAGTGCCGCCATTCTCACATCTTCTACCATCTGCCCCGCATTCATTTCGATGCTGATCATCCCTTTTACTTTGTCCGCATATTCAGATAAGATTTTTGTTGGAAATGGATAAAGCGTGATGGGTCGTAATAAACCGGCCTTAATCCCTTTTTTGCGGGCAATCTCAACTGATTTTTGACAAATCCGTGCACACGACCCAAATGCCACAAACAGGTATTCAGCATCATCACACATGATTTCTTCGTAAAGCACCTCTTCTTCTTCTATTGTTTTGTATTTTTCCTGAAAGCGAATGTTGTTTTGTTCCATCACCTCGGAGTCCATTTCAAGCGATGTGATGACATTCTTTTCACGGCTTGAAGGTTTACCCACCGTTGCCCATGGGCACCTGGCAATCAATTCTGCATCGGTCATTCTGGCTTTTGCTTCCGGTAACACAACCTTTTCCATCATTTGTCCAATCACACCATCACTTAAAATCATTGCAGGATTTCTGTATTTAAAAGCAAGTTCAAATGCAAGGTCCACAAAGTCAGCCATCTCCTGTACGGATGCCGGCGCAAGTGTAATCAATTTATAATCACCATGACCGCCTCCTTTTACTGTTTGCAGATAGTCTGCCTGACTGGGTTGAATGGTTCCCAATCCCGGTCCACCGCGCATCACATTAACAATCACGCAGGGCAGTTCAGAACCTGCAATGTAACTTATGCCTTCCTGCATCAGACTGATTCCTGGACTGGATGAGGAGGTCATTACTTTTTTTCCGCATCCGGCACCGCCGTACAGCATGTTAATGGAGGCGACCTCACTTTCTGCCTGAAGAACCACCATGCCGGTGCTTTCCCAGGGTTTCTCAGCCATTAATGTTTCCATGATCTCAGACTGAGGTGTGATGGGATATCCAAAATAACCATCACAACCACAGTTAATGGCAGCCAATGCAATTGCTTCGTTGCCTTTTAATAACTTCACATCTTTCATTGTAATATCTTTTTCTGGAATTAAAGTTTTACCCTGTAAACTGTTAAACAACTATCAGGACAAACCAAAGAACATTGCGCACAACCTATGCAGTCTTCTGGATTTGCCATATGGGTGTAGTTGTAACCCTTTACATTGACTTCTTTTCCGATGCCTAAAACGTTAGTAGGACATGCTTCTACACAAAGAGCACAGCCTTTGCATTTTTCTGTATCTACTTCTACAGCACCTCTAACTTTTGCCATAATTTTAAGATGATTTATTTATGTAGTACCACTTATCGTGTTGAATGAAACGCATTCGAGACACTTGTTCTTTACGACAAAGACAAGCCCCCTTGACCCGAATGGAAGTAACAAAACTAAATAAAATTATGTGATAAACAAAGGTGATTTCTCATTTGTGAATGCCCCGACATACATCGGAAAGGTCATGAGATTTTCATTTGATAGTTAATGCTTTCATTTTTAGTCAGGAGCAAATTTTATCTTGACTTTTGCTTATGGTTCAATAGTATTTAAATTGTTTATTATTTGTGAATAATATGCAAATCTGTTGCATAACATGAAAATTGCCCGCTTTCAGGGCTTATTTATGATGATTCTCGTGAAAAATACCCGTGCCTTATGCCTGGACGGTTTTTTTTTGATGGTATTAAATTTATCTTAGTGAGCGAATTAAAATGCATGCATGAACGAGATTAGTCAGTTTCTTAGAAATTTAGATGGTTTAATAGGTGGTGGTCCCTGGTTTGTTTATTTATTGTTGGGGACAGGTTTGTTTTTTACAATCTACCTAAAGTTTCCCCAGATACGTTATTTTAAACATGCCATTAAAGTTGTGCGCGGTAAGTATGATAACAAACACGACAAGGGCGATACCTCGCATTTTCAGGCATTGACCACCGCTCTTTCCGGCACCGTTGGAACAGGAAATATTGCAGGTGTTGCGCTCGCCATTCATCTGGGGGGGCCTGCTGCACTTTTCTGGATGTTGGTTACTGCCTTTCTTGGCATGTGTTCTAAATTTGTTGAGGTGTTGTTGTCTCATAAGTACAGAGAGTTTTCAAAAGACGGAACTGTGGCTGGGGGGCCAATGTATTACATGAAGCACCGCCTGAACATTAAATTGAAGGATGGGCGTCAGATTAAAACGGGCTATTGGTTAGGAGGTTTCTTTGCGGTTGCAACCATTGTGTCTTCATTTGGAACCGGCAATTTGCCGCAGATCAATGGAATCGCTGATTCAATGTTCGCCACTTTTGGGGTGAATAAAATGCTTACCGGAGGAATTTTAACTTTATTTCTCGGCCTCGTTATCATTGGTGGAATAAAACGGATTGCAAAAGTTACAGAACGTTTGGTGCCCGCAATGGCTGCCATTTATGTGATAGGTGCCGTTGGCGTCATTGCATTTAATTATGAGAATATTATCCCTTCATTAAAGGATATCGCCAGTCACTTATTTACCGGAAGTGCTGCCGCTGGTGGCTTTTTAGGGGCCGGACTGATTTTTGCCTTTAAGCAGGGTGTTAACAGAGGATTATTTTCTAACGAAGCAGGACAGGGCTCCGCTCCAATTGCACACTCTGCAGCAAGGGCACATGAACCTGTTTCTGAAGGGCTTGTGGCTATTCTTGAACCTTTTATTGATACAATTGTAATTTGTTTTCTTACAGGACTGGTGCTTTTATCTTCTGGTGTCTGGAACGAAAAGTTTGAAAATAAGTTCGAACTAACCGACACTGTGGTGCTTTCTGGCAGTTATTCTGACAAGGTAATGGATGAAAGGAATGCACTTGCAAATCATCTGAATAACATTGAGTCTCTGCCATTGTTTAGCGGAGATCTAATCATCGAAAATGGTTTAATGTTAAATGAAAGTGTAACTGTTTTACATGCGCGCTCGGTTGCAGAAGATGTGAAACTTATGAAGGGGAAAAAGAATTATACAGGCCTGGTAAAAGTAAGCCAGGGAAGGCCTGTTTACAAACAAGGTGTATTTATGAAAGGTTCCTCGCTGATTCATAGTTCACCTTTAACGGCAAAAGCCTTTATGCGCGGCTGGTTTGGTCGATGGGGGCAATACATTGTATCACTTGGACTGTTGTTGTTTGCATTCAGTACGGCAATTTCGTGGTCGTATTATGGTGACAGGGCAACCGTTTATTTGCTAGGTGAAAAGTGGATTTTGTTTTACCGAATCATATATGTCGTTGGTTTTTTTGTAGCCTCCTTTGCCGATACAACATTGATCTGGATTCTTTCCGGAATAACCATTGCGTTTATGACAATTCCCAATCTTATTGGTTTGCTGATACTTCACAAAGAAGTGAAAACGACCATCAACCAATACTGGATTGACTTTAAAAAAGAACACCCAGAGGAAAAATGTCCGGTGAAATGATAAAAAGTTTATAATAAGTTTACATTTTAGAGATATACTTATTATTTTTGAAATAAATTAATTTCTCATGATAGGAAAGAAAATTCTTTTTCTGCTATTGGTAGGTGTTTTATTTACCCTCCCTGCCAGCTCCAAAAGCAAAGTTAAAGTTGATTTAAATGCGTTGATCTCAAAGGAAGCAGATTCTTTGGGAATCCGATCAGCCGTTAAATCCGGAGATAAATTTTTTAAGAAGGGGCCCACGCATTATGCCAAAGCCTTGCCTTTTTATCTGAAAGCGCTGGAAAAGTTTCCGGATAATCCAGAATTAAACTATCTGGTCGGAAAGTGTTATTTGTCAACAAATAACAAAAAGGCAGCTCTGACTTATCTTCTTAATTCTGAGGTTGATATTGCCCCGGATTATAAGCTGTTGGAAGGTCGTGCTTATCACATGAATCTGAATTTTGATAAGGCAATTTCTTCGTATGGAGCATACAGAAGCAGTCTCAGTTCGAAAGACTGGAAAAAACAAAAACTGATCATTGATAAATACATCAGGGAGTGTGATGCCGGTTTCAGACTTGTAAAAGATTCCGCATTTGCCGAAATCCTTCCGCTGTTTGTGGTTAACAGTGAAGTGGACGATTATCAGCCCTTTATGGCACAGGAAGATACAATGCTGTTTTTTACCAGTCGCCGGAGTTCAGGGAAAAAGCAAAACGAGAACTTCTTCTATGTTCCGGTGAATACGATCTTTCGATTGAATGATACTTTGCAGTCAGTGCTGAGTCCTGGAAAAAAACTAAATGTGAAATCACACAATTCAATTTTATCCTATAATCCATCAAAAAATAAATACCTGCTCTATGATGGAAAATCCGGCGGAGGTGACCTTTTTGAAGTGGAATATAAGGAAGACAAATGGAAAACCCCTAAAGCAATCAAGGGCGACATTAATACAAAATACAAAGAGGGCAGTGGAGTTTATCTGGATTATAGAACCTTGATTTTTTCGTCAGAAAGAGCTGATGGGATGGGGGGAAGTGATTTGTACATAAGCACCCAGGATAGTAAAGGGAAATGGAAAAAACCCGTGAATCTGGGACAGATGATCAACACTGCTTATGATGAGGAAGTGTGTGGTGCCGGAAAAGATGGAAAAACACTCTACTTCACTTCAAATGGACATAACACAATGGGAGGTAAGGATATCTTTGTATCCATACTCACCGCCAATGGATCGTGGACTGTCCCGCAAAATATGGGATATCCAATCAATACGCCCGATGATGACTTTGCATTTATTCCAATTGATACCACCGGAGGGATAATTTGTGGTTACCGACCAGAAGGGGTTGGCGGACTTGATATTCTGGAGCTGAAATATCTCTATCCTGAAATTGTGGTGGATGATCATTTCAGTGTTAAACTTAAAATAACGGACCGGGACGATTATAAAAACCTCGAAAATGTTAAAGTTGATATCTTTAATGTTATGAATGATTCTTTGCTGGCTGTTGTGGCTTCAGATACGGCGGGTTTCGCTTATCAATCGTTTCCTGAAAGAATTAAAATTGGCTTTAAGTATGAGAAAGAAGGATACGAGTCGGGCTTGCATATTTTTGACAGAGACCTGAGTTCTGATACGCTGTTTTTTGTTCCATTGACCATGGCAAAGAAAGTGATTAAAATTCAGGATTATAGTTTTAGTTTGATGGGACAAATACGCGATGAAGTTTCTGAGAACTTTATCAGGGCAAACATAAAACTGTATGACAATACAAATGATTCATTGATCTCATCTGTCATTACAGATACGCTCAAAGGAAGGTATAGTTTACAACTGGATGATTACAGAAAGCCTTATTTTGTGGAGATACTTTCAACAGATTATTTACCCTTGAAAAAGATCATCGTTTTCAAGCCTGATACAACTGCAAATGTTGTTTATGACTTTAATCTAACACCCGTACCGGATGAAAAATCATTGACATTTATTGGACGC
Organism: Bacteroidales bacterium; assembly: GCA_041584055.1. GTDB lineage: Bacteria > Bacteroidota > Bacteroidia > Bacteroidales > UBA5342 > JBFHER01. Next base: position 16,950 of record JBFHER010000007.1, on the reverse strand, counting down.
GTTCTGGATGAAACAACCCAGGAACCGGTAAATGCGAACATGAAATTTATTAATCCAATCAATCAAAAGGAATCGACGGTTAAACCCGATCCGGAAACTGGAAAATATCAGTTTCTGTTAAGGGATAACCATAGCATGGTTGTTGAAATTAGCGCAGATGGATATTTCTTTAAATTTGAAATGTTATCACCCACAAGTAAGGACGAGAAATTATTGATGCACGATTTTCTGTTGAAGCCAATTAAGAAAGGCGAGAAGATTGTGTTGAATAACATTCTGTTTGAAACAGGAAGGGCAGTGCTCACCAAGTCTTCGTACGTTGAACTGGATAAACTGGTGAAAATAATGAAGAACAGTAAAATCAATGTTGAAATTTCTGGTCATACCGATAATACAGGCGGTTATGACCTCAATAAAAGGTTGTCGCAATCAAGAGCAGAAGCAGTTGTTAAATACCTCTTGTTACAGGGTGTTGAAGAAAACAGGATGAAATCAGCAGGATATGGCCCTGATCAACCCATCGCACCAAATACAACCAAAGACGGCCGTGCTAAAAACAGACGTGTTGAAATGAAAATCTTAGACTAATGAAAAAACAGGATATGAAACGATTGAAAAATGGTAGGTACAATCAACTTTTTGTAGGGATTGTAGGGATTTTTCTTTTGCTGTTAAGCGCTTGTGTGAAAGATGAAACATGGAACCTCAGCAATGTTGATGATTCGGTTGACGTGGATGTTGAAGTTGCTGCTCCGCTGGCCCTGGGTGAAATATCCGTACTGGAGGTCATCAACGACTGGGGTGTGATTGACAGCACATCCGGCTTTCGATTCGATGAAGACAGCTTGTTGTTTTTTGAGAAGTTGAAGGAGTTTGAGGTTGTAGAGTATATTTCGGTAGACATTCAGGATAAAAGAGAAGATTTTGAGTTTGAACTTCCAATTGATAAAAGTTTGGCTGCTGGGGAAACCTATCAATTGCCGGATGAAATGAAGAAGGACTTCGATTTGGATATTGAAGGAGGTGTCATCTATAGCGGTATTTTTGAAAGCGGTGAATTGTTACTGAATGGAGATGTTGGCATAAACAATGCGAACGTGTTGGAAACATACATCGTTAAATTTCCCGACTTGACAAAGGATGGTGAAGTGCTGACTGCAACCTTAAGTGGCGCAGAATTAAATGCAGGGATGTCTTATCCTCTGGCCGGCTACACTGCTGTTTTTGACAGGGAAAAAGATGTGGAAAGCATTCAAATGGTGATTTCAATGAGCCTTACAAATACGTCAGGATCTACACAGTCAGTGAGTTCTTCACTGCAGAAATTTGGGCTGCAGGTCCGAAGTCTTGAGCCAAAGCATATTGTCGGATATCTTGACCCTGAATATTATCTTGAAAAAACAGAAGAGGTGGATCTTCCACTTTTATCACCGGAATATGTTCAGGATTACACGGTATTCTTTTATGATCCGAAGGTTGAGATAGTTCTTGAAAATAACATTGGTGTCCCCTTTGGTATCACATTTAGTGAGCTTTTGGTTGTGAATTCTACGGTGCTGGACAGTGCCGATCTTAATTACAATGTGGATACGGTAAAAGTAGGTGCTGCAACTGCAGAGGTGATAAACGGTGAGACAATGGTAACACCAGCAAGTGAATCAGATATTATCAACCGGCAGAACAGCGATATTCATAACATCCTTAACAGGGTTTATAACAAGGTGAGGGTATCGTATAAGCTGATTCCGAATCCGGATGGTGATCCTGTTGTTGATAATTTTCTGAACATGGATGAAGACGTGCAGCTCAAGATTAAAACACATACAATCATTCCGCTGTATGCCAGGGTTGATAATTATAAGTACAATGATACAGTGGATTTCGATGTGCAAACAAAACTGATTGATGAAATAAAAAATGACACGGCAGGAATTCACAACCTGGATACGTTGGAGCTCGTGCTGAACATTGATAACCGTTTCCCGATGGAAATAATTGGGCAACTATACATTCTTGATGGCAATAATGTAGTTGTGGATAGTCTTTTACCAAAGAAAGAGGTGGTGGTCAATGCGGCTCCTGTTCGTGATGAAGTCCCTTATGGCGTTGCAAAATCAAGCATTGTTTTGCTTTATGGTGAGGAAAAACTTGAAAAGTGGAAGGAAGGGAAAAAAATTGTTTTTGATGTAAAGGCAAATTCAACCGATAAAAGTTACGTTAAAATATATGCCAATCAGGGCGTTATTTACACTTTGGGTTTTTATACAAAAGCAAAGGTGAATGATGAACTTATTGGAGAAGAATAAGCCAGTTGTAATGAAAGCAATTTAGAAAAATATTATGAAGCAGTTATATATTATATCTATCATCGTTTTAATGGGACTTAGTTCTGTTTTAAACGGACAGAATGTTTCTTCCCACTACTTTTTAGATAACCTTCCCGAAAGTAGTAAGTTGAATCCTGCATTTATGCCTAATTGTAAGTTTTACCTCGATCTTCCCGGTATTGGGAATTCCTATTTCGGGCTGACAAGCGATATTGGTATTCAGGATGTGTTGACATCAGCCAATAATGGTGACTTGTTGAATCTGCCATTCAATAATCCGGCTTTGATGGATGACTTTTTGGGTACTTTAAGCAAGTTTTCATTTTTGGAGACAGAAGCGAATATCAATTTGCTTGGATTTGGTTTCAAAACGGATTATGGATACTTCCATTTTAATACAAGCGAAAGGTTTGTTTCTGATATCCGACTCCCAAAAGCTTTGTTCCAATTAAATCAATTGGCTGATAAAGATAATGAGTACTATGGGGCAAGTCATGATTTGAGTGGTATGTCAATGAATCTGACCGTTTTTCAGGAGATAAGTGCAGGCTTGACTTATGATTTAAGTTCGTCATTGAAAGTGGGTGGAAAAGTGAAGCTTCTCCTTGGCCATGCGAATACGCGCTTGAAGATGAATGAATTCGTGCTTTCAACATCCACAAAAGAAGTTAGCATTGATGCAGAAATTGTGGCACGACAATCATCTCCGATTAAAATGACGGTGGATGAGGACGATGTTCCAATGATAGATGAGTCAGAAGAATTTGTTTTTGAGGAGGATGCACTGGATTACGCCCTGGCTTTTCAGAACCTTGGCTTTGCGGTGGATCTGGGAGTGGAGTACATGCTGCTTCCGAACCTTTCTCTTTCTGCAAGCGTTGTGGATCTTGGCATGATCCGTTGGAAAAGCAATACTTTTAACTATCAAGCAGAAGGTGACGGGGTTTTTCAGGGTGTGGATGAAATGATTGTTTACGACGAGGAAAACAGAGATGAATATTTTGAAAATCTGGCCGACAGCCTGAGTGATCAATATACCTTAGGTCATGATTTTGATCCTTATTCAACATCCCTTGTTCCAAAATTATACATTGGTGCTGAGTATCAGTTTTCGGATGTCTTCAGTGCCGGCATACTTGGTAAAACACGTTTTTATGAGTCAGGTCTGCGGGAGAATGTTTATTTTTCTGCGAACCTGAACCTGTATCATTTTCTCACCGCCGGCGCACATTACAACTGGGCATGGTCTGAACCCAATACCATGGGATTTACCCTTGCGCTAAAATTATTTCCATTACAGGTTTATTTATCCACAGATATGATGCCTTTGGCGTATCGTTACTATGCAATGGATGGAAAAGATTTTCCGGACATGTCATCACGTCTGCCCTTGCCATCTAAATTCAATGGCTTTAATGCACAGGTGGGAGTGAATTTGATGTTTGGATGCAGAAAAAAGAAAAATGTACCATTGTATGAATTATTGGGAGATTGAAGTTGATAAATCTTACGCAGATGATACATGAGAAAAGCCCCCGAATTACTTTTACCTGCAGGGACCTTCGAGTCGTTCAATGCTGCCGTTAAGGCTGGTGCGGATGCGATTTATATCGGATTAAAACAATTTAGTCCTAAATTTGAAGGTATAAATTTCTCACTGGAAGAGGTTGCAGCCTTGCAGGCCTTTTGCAATGAGCACAAGATAAAATTGCTGGTTACCCTAAACAGTGTCGTTAAGAACAGTGAATTGCCAGACTTATACAAGGTGCTTCATTCACTTTATCAGATCAAACCTTTTGCATTGATTATTCAGGATTTGGGAATCTTGAATATCATAAAAACTGATTTCCCTGATTTTCGAATTCATGCAAGTACGCAGATGGCATTCCATAATAGCCTTGACTTGCAATATGCAGCAAAATTTGGATTTTCACGCATTGTGTTAGCCCGGGAGCTAAAGCGGAAAGAGATCCAGGCAATTGCATCCCTTGCAACAATTGAGACGGAGGTGTTTATTCAGGGGGCATTGTGCTATTCCTTTGCCGGGGTATGCTTGTTTTCTAGTTATCTTGGCGGAAGTGGTGCAAACAGAAATAAATGTACCCAGCCGTGTAAAAAAGACTTCATTGTAGAAGGAAAGCGCCAGTATCCTTTTAGCTTAAAGGAGAATTTCCAAATTGAAAATATTTCCTTGTTGCTAAAGTCTGAGATTGACGCATTCAAGGTTGAAGGACGGACAAAAACAGCCCTTTACGTCTATCGAATCGGGCGTGCTTATCGAAAAATTCTGGATGGTGACATCAGGGAAGGACAAAGGGAATTAAAGCAGTTACGTGCATGCACAGAGTCAACAAGTTGGTTTCTTGGGGATGAGTTGGAAGATGCTTTCTCACAACAGCATCTGGCCGATAATTATGTGGGACGGGTTTTAAAACAGAAGTGGCGATCAGTGCTTATCTATTGTAGGGTGCCGCTGGAGTTTGGAGATCGTTTGAGAATTCAAACGGATGATGGGAAAAGCCTTCATGTGAAGGTGAAGGAGGTGAAAAAACAAGAGGGCTGCAGGTATGAGCTTACAATTTATAACTCAAAACTGCCTCCGCGTGGACGAATATTTTTGGAAGGAAGAATCATCGATGGTTTTTTGTCGAATGTCCCTCAGGAATATTACAATAAAATAAGACTTGAACAGAAACGCTATGATAAAGATAAAGTCTTGAGGCGTTTTGTAGAAAAATCACCTGAACAGGCGACTGAAAACAGCCTTTTTCTACGCATTGATTCTGTGGCCTGGTTTCAAAAGCTGGATTTCACCAATTGGGATTATTTGATTCTTTCTTTTTCGTTTGCTGATTTAAAAAATCTGAGCGTAGAGCAGTTGCCAATTGATAAAATAATTGTTGAAATCCCGGTTTTTGTGCCGGAAGATATGATTGAAAGCTGGACTGCCGTTTGTTCCGAGTTGTTCGAGAAAGGCATTCAACGTTTTATGGTAAGTCAGATTTCCCAAAAAGGAATGTTACCGGATGATGCATTCGTTTATACAAATGAGAATATTTATGTATTTAACGATGCTTCAACGGCATTTGTAAAGGCGAATGGTTTTAAAGGATTTGTATTTCCCTTTGAAAATGATTTCGAAAACATCAGGTCATCAGCTCATGTGGATGGTATCGTGCCTGTTTTTTTTCATCCAAAATTGTTTTATTCAAGAATGCCGGTTAAAAACATCTCAGAATCAGGGATTGGTTTTAAAGATGGGAAAGGCGATGTTTACCGGAAACGAATTAAAGATGGCATCACCATCATTTATCCCGAACGGCCCGTATCCCTGGTTCACTGGCGGGAGCGTCTGATATTAAAAGGTTTTAGAAATTTTCTGTTTGACTACAGTGGCGTCAGAGCATCCGGCTTTTTATCACCAAAAGTTTTAAATAAGTTTTATAAATCAGAACCCCTGGCAAATGCCGGTACTTTTAATTTTGAAAAAGGGTTAGATTAAAAAAAAACGAGATCTTTTGGACCTCGTTTAATATTTTTTGACTCTACAGACTTAGAATTTAAGCTTCAGTTCAAGTTCTTTTAGGCTCGACTTAAAAGCTTTGTCGGTATCCATCAGGTTGTTAACGGTTTTGCATGCGTGCAATACTGTTGCATGATCCCTTTTCCCGATTTGACTTCCAATGTTTTGAAGTGAGTTTTTTGTGTAGTTTTTAGCAAGGTACATGGCAATCTGCCTTGCCTGTACTATCTCTCTTTTTCTTGACTTTGAATGTAGTACATCCATAGAAAGCTCAAAATATTCGCAAACCACCTTCTGAATTTTCTCAATGGAGATGGTGCGATTAGAGGTTTTAATAAGCTTGCTTACAATGTCCTGCGCCATTTCCATGTCAACTTCTTTCTTAGTAACAAAGGTTGACTGTGCAATGAGTGAAATTAAAGCGCCTTCCAGTTCACGCACATTGGCAGTTATGTTTTCTGCAAGGTAATCCACCACTTCGCTCTTGATGGTTAAACCTTCCTTATATATCTTATGACTTAAAATTGCTTTTCTGGTCAGGTAATCTGGTGTCTCCAGTTCGGTTGATAAACCCCACTTGAATCTGGACAATAAGCGTTGTTCTACACCCTGCAGCTGAAAGGGTGGCTTGTCAGAGGTCAGGATCAACTGTTTCCCTGATTGGTGCAGGTGATTGAAAATATGGAAAAACGTGTTTTGTGTGCCGGTTTTTCCTGATAATTCATGAATGTCATCAATGATCAATAAATCAATTAATTTATAGAAGTTAATGAAATCATTTTGCGTATTGTTTCTTACCGATTCTGTATATTGAGTTTGAAACTGATTTGCACTTACATATAAAACAGATTTGTTAGGATGCAATTCTCTAACCTTCAAGCCAATTGCATGCGCAAGATGTGTTTTGCCTAAGCCTGACTCACCATATACAAACAAAGGATTAAAGGGCGTGTTGCCAGGTTTTGATGCGATGGCCAGTCCTGCAGAACATGCTACTTTGTTGCAATCTCCCTCAATAAAGTTCTCAAAACTGTTGTTGGGATTTAACTGGGGATCCAATTCCACAGTTCGGATTCCGGGCAGGATGAATGGATTTTTAATTGTGTTAGTATTGCTGTGCCCATTCGAGCCGGAATGCTCTGATCTGTTGTGACCCGGGAGTTTTACACTTGCACTTGACGACATCTCATCCTCTCCCTGATCAACGATCACCTGATATTCAAGTTTTGCTCCTTCACCGATCTCTTTATAGAGCGCTTTTTTAAGCAAATCAATGTACTTGTCTTCCAGAAACTCGTAGAAAAAAGGACTGGGTACCTGTATGGTGAGAACATTAGAAGATAATTTCAGCGCCTTGATGGGTTCAAACCATGTTTTATATGTGGCGGGTTGAAGATTATCCTTAAATATCTCCATGCAATTTGACCATACAAGATCATGAGATTTTGTCATTTGTTGTTTTACCTTATAAATGTTTTATACTTCTTGTTCTAAACTCAACAGAACACAAATTTTGATAAAAAAAAGTTCAAAAAAAAATAAACTAAAACTTGTTTTTTTATAAAATAACATATTCCGCTTATTTACAGTTCATTAGTTTTTGTGCTTGATTATCAGTCGTTTATGAATAAATAATTCTGTAATGCCTTAAAATAGTGACTTTTTTGTGTTTGTAAACAAGGGAAAAAAAAGATTATTTTTTTTAAGTCTAAAAAACACACCTGTCAAAGCCCAATTAAATTAACATTTACGAAAATGATTTAATATTTTAGTCTCATTAATATAACAACTTTCTGTTTTTACCTCTCTTCGAGGTCATTCATTATTTTGTTCAGTTCTTGTTCTGTTGAATGCAATTTCTTTTTACAATATTGGACCAATTCTGAAGCTCTTTTTAATCCGGAAATGAGTTCATCCACATCTAATTCGGATGCTTCAATGCTGGATAATATTTTCTCAAGTTCAGTAATGGCTTGATTGTAAGTAATGTTCTTTTTTTGCATTCGGATTTGGTTTTGGACTACAAGATATAAATAAATCCATGAAGATTTGGAATATAGATGTGTAAAAAAAGGGGGGTATTTGTTATTTAGAATGTTAATCTTGTAAGCCGTTCAAAGCTATTTAATTAGCGAAAGTTCTATAATAATCAACAAGTGAAGAAAAATATAAGCTTATATTTGTCCTTATTTTTGCAATCAAAGATCAATATTATGCATGATAAAACATCAAAGGAAACCTTACTTCGAAAACCGGCGTGGCTTAAAATAAAGTTGCCAAAAGGTAAAAATTTCATCGGGGTTCAACGCATCGTCGATGATAATAATTTACACACAATATGCACCAGTGGAAAATGTCCAAATGCTGCTGAATGTTGGGGCAAAGGAACTGCTACATTTATGATTTTGGGTGATATCTGCACCAGATCCTGCAGGTTCTGTAATACGAAAACCGGTAAACCCTTGCCTCCTGATCCTCAGGAACCCGGAAAAGTGGCAAGGTCCATTTCCTTGATGAATCTAAAACATGCGGTAATTACTTCTGTTGACAGGGATGACCTGCCGGATCTTGGTGCCGATCATTGGGTGCAGACGATCAAGGCAATCAAAAACGAAAGTGCTGAAATTACAATGGAAGTACTTATCCCTGATTTTCAGGGAAAACTTGATTTGGTGGATAAAATTATTGAAGCAAAACCGGAGATAATTTCACATAATCTGGAAACTGTTGAGGCGCTTACTTCGATTGTTCGCTCTGCCGCCAGATACGACAGAAGCTTAGCTGTACTAAAACATATAGCAGCGTCTGGTCTTGTTGCAAAATCCGGCATGATGCTTGGAATGGGAGAAACTGACGAACAGGTATTGACCGCTTTGAAGGACATGAAAGCGGCGGGTGTTTCTGTGGTAACACTGGGGCAGTATTTGCAGCCAGGCAAAACACACCTTCCCGTAAAAGCTTATGTGCATCCTGATAAATTTGACGAATGGAAACAGATAGGACTTGACCTGGGGTTTCGCATCGTGGAAAGTGGCCCCCTTGTACGTTCATCTTATCATGCTGAAAATCACATTGCTCAATGAGAAAGTACATTGCCATCATTTTGCTGTTGCTTGTCAGCTTAGGCACTTTTGCCAAACAGATAGATTTTTCTGATGACGCCAGATATAGCATTGTTACCTGTGCTCCGGGTATGGAAGCTTATTCGGCCTACGGTCATACCGCCCTGCGCGTGGTTGATCCGCTCAATGGACTTGACGTGGTTTTCAATTATGGTATTTTTAGCTTTCAGACAGAAAACTTCATTCTTAAATTCGTGAAGGGTGAAACAGACTATCAATTGGGCGTTTATCCGTATAAAAATTTCATTCAGGAATATATCAACGACCAAAGAACGGTTTGGGAACAAAGACTAAACCTGACGCTGGAAGAAAAAAATAATTTAGAGAAACAAATTCTCAACGATTACCTGCCTGAAAACAGGGTATACAGATATAATTTCTTTTTTGATAATTGTGCCACACGTGTTCGCGACCGGGTTCTGACAGCAACGTCAGACAGTGTTGTTATTACCGAAGTAATTAATTCACCACAAACGTTTCGACAGTTAATTGACCATTATATAAAATGGTATGGATGGATGAAATTTGGAATCAACCTGGCCGTTGCAAAACCTGCCGAACGCGTTGCAAGCTTCGAGGAAGAAATGTTTCTTCCCGAATACCTGATGAGCAATTTCGAAGTGTTAATGATAAAGGATGCAAATGGTTTAAGGCCTCTTGTGGGTGAGCGTGTTGTCCTGAACTCCGGCATTGATAAAAAACCAAAACAGGGAATTCCTCCGGTTGTTTATTTTTCCTTACTGCTCATTGTTCTGTTGGTGGGGTACTATTTTCTTGCTGAGTCATATCCGCGATTGTTGATCCTTTCCTATGTCATCTTTTTTGTGGTGGGCCTGGCCGGATGCCTGTTGACATTTCTGGCCGGATTTTCTGAACACCCGGCCATGGCACCCAATTTCAATTTGTTGTGGGCACTGCCTACTCACATCCTTGTTTTTATTGTCTGGCCATTTAAAAGATTCAAAAAGGTTGTCAGCTATTACTGGTTGGCGTGCATCCCATACTATGTGCTTGTGTCCTTCGCTTTGCTTCTAAGCAAACAACATATGGACAATGCCGTGTTTCTAATCAATGGAATACTCTTTGTATCTGCCATATTTATAAGTAAAGACCTGTCTGCTAAAGCTGCATTAGCCCGTCGTAAAATATAGGTTGAGAGAACATCCTTGCGGTTCTTTGGTCTGACTTCAGAGAGATCTTCCACAAGCTTAAATGCACGCTTAGTTTCCCCAGCTGTCCCTGTCAAGGTTTCTGTACTGAATGGCTTCTGAAATATGATCCGGTTGAATGTGATCGGATGCATCCAGGTCTGCAATGGTACGTGAAACCTTAAGGATGCGATCGTAGGCGCGTGCGGATAAATCAAACTTTTCCATTGCATTTTTTAACAAGGTCCGGCATGTCTCATCCAAAGCAGCATACTTGCGCAGCATTCGCGTGCTCATCTGGGCATTGCAATAGGTGCCTTCCATGTTTTCAAAACGATGACTCTGGATCTCACGCGCTTTGATGACCCGTTCCCTGACCTTTAGACTTGTCTCGGCTGGCCTGAGATCAGCAATTTTATCAAAACTTACCGGTACAACCTCTATCTGAATGTCTATCCTGTCAAGCAGGGGACCCGATATCTTTGACAGGTATTTCTGAACCATGCCCGGTGCACAAACACAGGTTTTTTCCGGGTGGTTATGAAATCCACAAGGACAGGGATTCATGCTGGAAATCAACATGAAACTGCTGGGATAATCCACCGAAAAACGAGCCCTTGAAATGGTGATGTGACGATCTTCCAAAGGTTGACGCAATACCTCCAAAACAGCCCTTTTGAATTCCGGTAGTTCATCTAAAAATAAAACCCCGTTGTGAGCCAGCGAAATCTCTCCCGGCTGCGGATAGGTGCCTCCTCCCACGAGGGCTACATCCGAGATGGTGTGGTGAGGACTTCTGAATGGTCGGGTGTTGATGAGTGTTGTGTTTTGATCTGTCTTGCCGGCAACAGATTGGATCTTTGTGGTTTCCAGTGCCTCATGAAGGGTGAGCGGTGGAAGAATGGAGGGTAAACGCTTGGCCAGCATGGATTTGCCGGATCCTGGAGCTCCGACCATCAGTAGGTTATGGCCGCCTGCAGCTGCCACCTCCATGGCCCGTTTCACGTCTTCCTGTCCTTTCACATCAGAAAAATCAGACTCATATTCACTGACGCTGTTTTTGAAGATTTCACGTGTGTCCACCTCAACAACCGGGATTTGACTTGTGCCATCAAAAAAATCAATGACCTCCTTCAGGTTGTTGGCTCCAAGTACCTGAAGGTTGTTTACAACAGCGGCTTCCCGACTGTTCTGAATGGGTACGATTAAGCCTTTAAAACCTTCTTCCCGGGCTTTGATGGCAATGGGTAAGATCCCTTTTACAGGTTGAAGGGTGCCATCAAGTGATAATTCACCAATCATCATATAGTCTGCCAATTGGTCGTTTTTTATTTGTTCCGAGGCAGCAAGAATGCCAATGGCCAGTGCAAGATCGAAGGAAGCTCCTTCTTTTCTTAAATCCGCAGGTGCCATGTTAATTACGACCTGCTTGCGGGGCATCTTACGTTCACATTGTTGATAGGCTGAAATGATGCGTTCATGACTTTCCTTCACTGCATTGTCCGGCAAACCAACAAGAAAGAATTTAATCCCCTGCGATACGTTTACTTCAATGGTTATGGGAACCGCATCAATGCCAAGAATACTGGCTGAATAACATTTTACGAGCATAATACATAGTTTTAGGTGATTTAAAGTTAGGGAATATTCAGACAAATAGAAAACCTAAAAAAGAGATCTTACTGATTTTAAAAAAGATCTAAAGAAAGGTATTCCACTTTGTACAATGCATTGCCAGTTGTAGAAAAATTAAGTTATGAGTATGAAGGTCATAATTAAGTAATTGTCATTTTAAATATTATATTATAGCCTTTCAGGAAAGTGGTATTAAGCTTTTTATTCTTTGGTACCAGAAATAATATGAGAGATAATTTAAATGAGTAAACAATATGACCGAAAATAAAATAAAAAGCACTGCATATTATAACATTGGACAGCTTCGTGTTGATCTTTGGAACAAATTAAAAATTGTGACATCTGAACTTACCCGTGATAAGAAAGGTTCTGCAAATGAAAAAACACACAAGCATAAGGTTGAGGTGCTTCTTGAAAATTTAAAAGGGGTAGAATGTTTTTTCGCATTCCCGGGGAAAGACCGATTACAAAAAATCAAAAATGCCTATCTCAGTAATGAATACGCATCTTTATCCCACTTGGTGAATGAAACCACTAAGTTATTGGTTGGAGATAGTTATAAAAGTAGTCTTGAGTTTATTACCCAGGAAGAAAACAGCATTGAGTTATCGGGTGAATCTCAGGAGGGCATCGAAAGAAAAGATCACTTTGAGGTCTTGCTTGTGGACAATATATCAGAACAAGAAGAAACCAGGTTTAATCAAAGCTTAAGGCTGCTTCGATCTTCCAATGATAAATTCACGTATGGCGTTGTAGTTCAGACCACATTGCAAGATGCAATGATCGCATTGCTTTTTAATTATAATATTCAGGCAGTGGTTGTTCGGTATGCACCGCCACTCAATTCAAAAGGATTTGCAGAAATTATTAAACCCTATATCGAGCAGGTAACAAAACTGGATTTTTCCTTTGAATCTGAAACTGAACTGGGCCCATTAATGGGCAAATTAATAAAACAATTCAGATCCGAATTGGATGTATATTATGTGACTGATACTTCACTAGAGCATTTAAAAGATAGTACATTAAAAGGTTTTAGACGCATCTTCTATCAGACGGAAGATATACAAGAACTTCATCTTACAATTATGCAAGGCATCATGGAAAGATACAATACCCCTTTCTTTTCTGCCCTGGTCGAATATAGTCAAAAACCAACAGGGGTCTTTCACGCCATGCCCATATCTCGTGGAAATTCTGTCTTCAAATCGAGATGGATTAACGATTTTGGTGATTTTTATGGTCGCAATATGTTTTTGGCAGAAACATCGTCTACAACAGGTGGCCTTGATTCATTGTTGCAACCTACGGGCCCTATAAAAAAAGCCCAGGAGTTGGCACGTGATGCGTATGGTTCATTAAACACCTATTTTGTAACCAACGGAACATCCACAGCAAATAAAATAGTGATGCAAGCCCTGGTTCAGCCGGGAGATGTCGTACTAATAGATAGAGATTGTCATATATCTCATCACTACGGATTGGTTTTGGTAGGGGCCTATCCTGTATATATGGACTCGTATCCGATTGAAGAATACTCAATGTCCGGGGCGGTCCCTATTGTACAAATTAAAACCAAATTATTGCAATTAAAAGAAGGCGGAAGACTGGACAAAGTCAAGATGTTACTCTTGACCAATTGTACTTTTGACGGACTTGTTTATAATGTAGAGCGCCTTATGGAGGAAGTTCTGGCCATAAAACCAGACATGGTTTTTTTATGGGATGAAGCTTGGTTTGCTTATGCAGGATTTACATATAATTTCAAGCAACGTACAGGCATGTATGCGGCGAAAAAGCTTCATGAAAAGTATAAGAGTAGCAAATATTTACTACAATACAACGAACATATAAAAGGATTGAAAGATGGAGAGCAATCATTATTACCCGATCCTGATAAGGTGAGAATACGGGTCTATGCCACACAGAGTACCCACAAGACTTTAAGTAGTTTTAGACAGGCTTCAATGATTCATATTTGGGATGAAGATTTCCGAAGAAAAACAGAAAGTTTATTTCTTGAAGCTTATATGACCCATACTTCCACATCACCCAACTATCAAATATTGGCATCACTTGATGTTGGCAGACGGCAGGTGCAGTTGGAGGGATTTGAATTGGTTGAAAAAAGCATTGAATTGGCGATGGTCCTTAGAGCTAAAATAAATGACAATCCTCAATTGAGCAAATACTTCGAAGTCCTGACTGTAAACGATTTCATCCCTGACGAATTTCGTCAAACCGGTCTTAGTGAATACTACACCCATAAGGAAGGTTGGAACAGTATGGATGAGGCTTGGGAGAATGATGAGTTTGTACTGGACCCTACTAAAATTACCTTAAATATTGGGAAGACTGGCGTTGATGGCGACACGTTTAAGAAAAAATATTTAATGGATAAATTTAATCTCCAGATCAACAAGACGTCTCGCAACACTGTGTTATTCATGACTAATATTGGAACCACAAGAGGGAGCATTACTTACTTGATCAACGCACTTTTAACCATTGCAGATGATCTTGATGAAGAGTTAATGGCTATGAATAACAAGGAAAGGGAAATCAGGGGGAAAAGAATTTATTCCTTGACCAGGGAGTTTCCCAGATTGCCAGATTTTAGTTATTTCCATCCTGCATTTGAGGCTGCACCAAATGTCCCTGGGGGTAATTTGAGGAAGGCTTATTTCCTGGCGTATGATGAAGATAATCATGAATATATTCCTTTAAAAGAATGTTTGTCTATTATGGAGGAAGGAAGATTGCTGGTTGCTTCTACCTTTGTGACTCCTTATCCACCAGGATTTCCAGTCTTAGTTCCTGGTCAGGTCGTAAGCAAAGAAATCATCAATTTCATGATCGTTTTAGATGTTAGTGAAATACATGGATTCCGTGCTGATTTAGGACTTAGAGTATTCAAAGAAAATGTATTGAATAATCATATCGATAGAACTCAATAAATAAGCTAAGTAATTCGCTATTCTAAGCCGATTCGTGGCCAGCAAGCATGAAATAAGCAATGATCTGTAAAACCATAATTATGAAATATCCGATTATCATTCTATTCTTTGCCATAGGCATTATGTTTGTCTGATGTGAATTAGGTCTTAACCTTGAAGGAAATCTTAACCTACTCTGCTCTTAATTCAGGTGATGAAATTTAAGTAAGGTCTGAAATTAAGTCCATTTCTGATGTAAAGGTTGAAAGAGAGTTGATAGTAAAAATTAAATAATGTCAGCCGCTAATTGGGCAAAATGTATGGTTTGCCCAAACCGTCAAAGCAGTGGTTTTAGATTCAAAAAGTTATGAAAAATTGTTTGCGGTTTTTATGGATTATGATGCGATGGAGATTAGGGGGGGTATGAAAACCGCATCAATGCCAGGAATACTGGCTGAATAACTTTTTACGAGCAGAATACATCGTTTTAGGCAGGAAGAAAGTTAAGGAAAAATATTATGGAAATTGAAATTTGATGTTGCAGCTCCGGTAAAATGTGGTAATAAAATGGGTGTTAATAAAATCAGGGTCCTTTTATGTCAGGAGTTAAAGATTGGAAAATTTGGCTGATTTAATTTAGAAACTAACAATATGCCCACTCAAGGTGTTAGTAAAATATGTCAAACAAATAATGACTTAAAATGAAACAGAAGTTCTTGGTATTGGCCTTGATTGGCGTCACGCTTTTTACTGTACAAAGTTTGAATGCAGCACCTGTGGAGGATGATGTTGCCGGTGATAAATTAGTTGTAGTTTGGAGTAGTGGAGATCCTTATGTTGCAGAAAAGGTTGCATTTATGTACACGCATGCTGCCAGGCGCAATGGATGGTACAGGGATGTAACCCTTGTTATTTGGGGACCATCGGCCAAACTGGCTGCTGAAAACATCAAAATACAAGCGAAGCTTAAGGCCATGCAAAAAGATGGCGTCGTTTTGGAGGCTTGTAGTTCCTGTGCGAATTCCTACAATGTAGCGGACGATTTACGGGCACTGGGAATCGATGTGAAAGGCATGGGCGTGCCCCTCACAAATTATTTAAAGAGTGATGCCAGGGTGATTACTTTTTAAGACTTTCAAGCACTGAGTGAAGATTTTCGCCACGCAGGTTTTTAGCAAGAATAACGCCATTGGCGTCAATGAGATAGTTGCTTGGGATAGAGCGCACACCGTAGATTTGTGCACCGCCGGAACGCCATCCACCAAGGTCACTGACATGCGTGTCCCATATCAAATTATCCGATTTGATTGCAGCAATCCATTTGTCTTTGCTTTGATCCATTGAAAGACCATAAACAGTAAATCCTTTACCGCTTTTAAACTCGGTGTCTTTGAATTTTTTGTAAGCGCTCACGACATTTGGGTTCTCTCTGCGACAGGGGCCGCACCAGGATGCCCAGAAGTCGATAAGTACAACTTTCCCTTTGAGGGATGAAAGGGCAATTTCTTTTCCTTCCGGGTTTTTGTATTTTAACTCAGGTGCGGTATCACCAACATTTAAACCCACTTTTGCAAACGAAGAAGGGGTAAAAAGCAGGATGCTCAGTACAATTAGTACATACTTATTAATGCCTTTCATATAAATCAGTTTTACAGTTTGACGTGAAGAACGGATATTTCTTACAGAATGTTTGCATATTTAAGAATCAATAACGTTTTAAACGATGCCTCTGCTTTTTATGACCACCAGTTTTTCCCGCATCATTTCTTTTATTGTGAACTGGATGCCACCCACACCCATGCCAGAATGTTCGCCTCCGCCAAAGGGCATCCAATCAACTCGAAAAGCAGTGTGGTCGTTAATCATTACGGCCGTTCCTTTCAGGCGGTTTGAAAGATCCAGTGCCACATCAATGTGCTTTGTAAAAATGGCTGATTGGAACGCAAAGGGGAGGGCATTTGCCCGTTTCACCGCCTCATCCGGATTTTTATATGAATAGATGCACACAACAGGACCGAATATTTCCTTTGTGCTTACTTCCGCATCTTCCGGTGGATCAAGCAGGATGGTGGGCTTGTAGCAGCTGTCCGATACGCGTTTTCCTCCGGTGATAGGTCTGGCCCCGGCACTGATGGCACCATCAACCCATTGCTCCACACGATCAAGCTCTTTGCTTAATATTAAGGGACCAAGGTCTGTGTTTTTATCAAGTGGATCGCCAACTATCAGTTTTTCTGTTTCCAGTTTTAATGCATCAAC